>DALTWN010000073.1 GCA_029987045.1 Methanocorpusculum sp. | reverse complement strand
AGAACGGGTTCTGAGATGATACACCTTAATGCATCCGAGAACAAATTTATGATGATAATGAACTGCGGGGTGTCTGCCAAATGATTGCGCTCATGCTGGATGTATCCGACCTTCGGGTCCTGGTCATCGGCAACGGCACCGTAGGCAACCGGAAAGCACAGTATTTTTCCGGAGAAGCCAGGGAAGTCCGGATCGTCGATACGGAAACGAAGGACATCGAATCCCTCATCCCGTCCTACGACATCATCATTGCAGCCACCGACGATCCGGCATACAACCAGAGAATCGCAGATCTTGCAAAACGTGCCGGTAAATGGTACAACTCGGCGACCGGTCAGGGCAATTTCCTGATACCTGCGGTGTTCCGGGAAGGCGATATGGCGGTCGCGGTATCCACGAACGGCAAATCTCCGGCTGCTGCCGCATATATCCGCGACAAGATCGAACACGACTGTCCTGCACTGCCGAAGATGATCGATCTGCAGGACAAACTGCGGACGGTGCTGAAACAGAGCAGTCTGCCGCAGGAACGGCGTGCTACGATATTACGGGCAGTTCTCGATGATGACCATATCTGGGCCGCACTCGAAGACGGAGAGATATTCGAAGCGGAAAAACTCGCATGGAGGTATCTGTGAACTGCGATATCGCACTTGCTTCCTGCAACTTCAGCGGACATGACATCGCATTTCTCGCCTCATCCAGATTCGCTGACGAAGCGGCATTCTATCGCGATGCAAAACAGGTGTTTTCCGCGGTATACCTGTTACAGACCTGCAACCGGATCGAGATCCTGGTGCACGGCAGAAAAGACGCGCTGGAACACTATCTGACCGAATCGGGAAAAGAAGGATTCACCTTCTTCGAACAGGAAGAGGTCCTGGAACATCTGGGAAAACTCGCTGCCGGCACGCAGTCGCTGATCGTCGGTGAAGACCAGATCCTTGGACAGCTCAAGGATGCACTGCTGTTCTGCGAAGAACAGAACGCATCCGATGCCGTCATCGAGACCTGTATCGCAGAAGCCGTCCATCTCGGGGTACGGGTCCGCCAGAGCACCACCATCAATCGCGGTGCCGTATCCATCGGATCCGCCGCGGTCATGCTTGCCGAAGCCGAACTGGGCAATCTTGGCGGCAAGAACATCCTTGTGGTAGGCGGCGGTGAAATGGGTCAGCTTGTCGCAAAATCGCTCGCGGAAAAACAGCTGAAAGCCATCTATGTAACGAACCGCACCTACGAAAACGCCAAAAAGATCGCCGAAGAGGTCGGTGGCAGGGCAATGCATCTGGATCAGCTCTATCCCTGCATCGCCTTATCCGACGTCGTCATCTCCTGTACCGCAGCTCCGCACCAGATCATTTCGAAAAAAGAGCTGGAAGAAATCATGGACGACCGGCTCTGGCCGCTCGATCCCGAACCGCGGAAACTCCTGATCATCGATATCGCGAATCCGCCGGATGTCGATGCGGCATGTTCCGACATTCCCGGTGTAACTCTCTGTACGATCGACAGTCTGAGAAAAATCTCGAACGAAACGATGCAGCACCGGTATCATGAAGCCGAACATGCCGAAGAGATCGTCACGGCATATCTTCCTGAATTCATCAAAGCCGTCAACCGTACCGCGGCAGATGGAATCCTTTCATCCCTCTATTCCTGGGCGGAATCCATCCGTATCCGTGAACTGAAGAAAGCCAGGAACAGACTCGAACACGGTGCGGATACCGTACAGACGCTCGAAGACCTGACGACTTCACTGACCAAGAAACTCCTGGAAGATGCGGCAACCGCCATCAAGAAATCTTCCGAGACCGAAGAACCGAAACTCGCTGACCATCTTGTAAAAACCATTACCGGAAGGAGACCATAACCATGTACCCGCAGACACGCATGAGACGCCTGAGAAAACGCACACTTGCACCGATATTCACGGAAACACGCCTGAACCCCGAACTGTTCTGTATGCCGCTGTTCTTCGACGAAACAGCTACGGAAAAAACACCCATACCCTCCATGCCCGGACAGTTCAGATATCCGCTTGCCGATGCCGGAACCATCGCATCCGAACTGGTGAACGAAGGAGTGAAATCCGTTCTCATCTTCGGGATCCCAAAAGAAAAGGATGCACAGGCGTCATCGGCATTCGCGGAAAATGGCGTTATTCAGCAAGCTGTCAAAGCACTCAAGGCGGCAGAACCGAAACTCGTCGTCATCACCGATGTCTGTGCCTGCGAATACACCTCGCACGGCCATTGCGGTATCCTGCATGAAACCTGCGACGGACCCGATCTGGACAACGATGCATCGCTTCGTCTGATGCAGAAAATCGCGGTAAGCCATGCACGGGCGGGAGCGGACATGGTCGCACCGAGCTGCATGCTCGATGGCATGGTCATGGCCATTCGCGACGCACTGGACAGCGACGGGCACTCAGATATCCCCATCATGTCCTACAGCACGAAGTTCGCATCATGTCTCTACGGTCCGTTCCGGCAAGCCGCGGATTCCGGATTCTCGTTCGGCGACCGTACGACCTATCAGATGAATCCGGCAAACCGGGAAGAAGCGTTCAGAGAAAGCAGACTCGATGCGGAAGAAGGTGCGGATATCCTCATGGTGAAACCGGCGACGTTCTATCTCGACATCGTTTCCGCAGTGAAGACACTGGGTCTGCCGGTCGCCGCATACCATGTATCCGGAGAATATTCCATGATCAAAGCGGCAGCGGTAGCAGGATATCTCGACGAACGGCGGACGGTGATGGAAGCCATGGTTTCCCTGAAACGGGCAGGTGCCGATTTCATCATCACCTATTATACCCGTGACATTCTCAGGTGGCTCAATGAATAACGAAATCGCAGGACCGGCATCGAAAGAACTCTTCGAGAAAGCAAAAACCCTTCTTCCGGGCGGCGTATCCAGTCCGGTCCGGGCAATCAGACCGTATCCGTTCTATACGGTTTCCGGCACCGGATCGCATCTGACGACCGCGGACGGAACATCGTATATCGACTGCTGTCTCGGCTACGGCCCGCTCCTGCTCGGCCATCAGCATCCGGCAGTCAAATCCGCGGTCGCAAGACAGCTGGATGAAGGATGGCTGTTTGGCACGCCAAGCAGACGTGAACTCGAACTTGCGGAAATCATCATCAGGGACTATCCGTCCATCGACATGCTGAGATTCGTATCGACCGGATGCGAAGCGACCATGTCGGCACTGCGTCTGGCCCGCGGATTCACCGGAAAATCCGATGTCGTCAAGGTATCCGGCGGATTCCACGGTGCACACGACAGCATGCTCGTCGCCGCAGGATCGGGTGCCGCATCCCGGCCAGATTCGCTGGGAGTTCCTGCGGATCTTGCCGCACATACCTGTCAGGTCCCGTACAATGATGCCGAAGCACTGGAGACCCTGCTGAGTCACAATGCCGATATCGCGGCATTCATCATCGAACCGGTCATGGGAAACTGCGGAGTCATTCCGCCGGAAAAATCCTATCTCCGGGATGTCCGTGAAATCACGAAAGCACATGATGTCCTCCTGATCTTCGATGAAGTGATCACCGGATACCGTCTGGGTCTTTCCGGCGCACAGGGACTGTTCGGCATCAGACCGGATCTGACCACGCTCGGCAAGATCGCAGGCGGCGGACTGCCGATCGGTGTCTTCGGCGGAAGACGCGATATCATGGAACTGGTGGCTCCGGAAGGCAACGTCTACAATGCAGGAACGTTCAATGCGAACCCGCTGTCCATGGCGGCAGGCATTGCTGCGCTCACCTATCTGCATGAACATGAAGACGGATACACGCGGATTACCGATGCCGTTCAAAAGATCAGGGACAGTGTTCCCAGAGATAAACAGCAGGCATTCTGTTCCTGCGGCCCGATGTTCAAGTATTTCTTCCGCACGCAGGCACCGAAGAACTACGCGGAATCGAAGGAATCGGATACCGAATCATTCCGGTCCTTCTGGGAACATGCGCTTGCACACGGCGTGTTCCTTCCGCCGTCCCAGTTCGAATCGAACTTCTTATCGTTCGTCCACACCGACGAAGATATAGAGAAAATCTGTGAGGTATATGCATGTCTGTAATCCGTATCGGTACTCGCGGCAGTAAACTGGCACGTATCCAGACGACCATGGTCTGTGATGCACTGAAGAAACAGGGATTCGAAACCGAACAGGTCGTCATCTCCACCAAAGGAGACCGGAAAACCGATGTACCGCTCAATGAAGCAGGCGGCAACGGTCTGTTCGTACGGGAAATCGATATCGCGATTCTTGAGGGCAGAATCGATGCCGCGGTCCACAGCATGAAGGATATTCCGCTCGAACGACCGGCAGGCATCACGACCGCAGCCGTTCTGAAACGTGCACCGCCGTTCGATTTCCTGGTGGTCAATAAACCGATGATGGACGTCATGCGGTTCGGCACCTCGTCGCCGCGGCGGCGTGCCCAGCTCCTGCGGTATTACCACAAGTATCCGGAAATGCATATCGCACCCATCCGTGGAAACATCGATACCCGTCTAGAGAAACTCGAGTCCGGCGAGTACGATGCACTGGTTCTTGCCGAAGCAGGACTCATGCGTCTCGGTCTGCACGTGAACGGATTCAGACTGCCGGCGGATGCGTTCGTTCCGTCGCCGAACCAGGGAGCGATCGCCGTCGTGTCCCGCGACACCCCGGAACTCAAAGCCGCGTTCGCGACCATCAACGATCCGGAAACCGCGTATGCTACCGCCGTCGAACGCATCGTCATGGAAGAACTCGGAGCGGACTGTTTCACCCCGGTCGGCATATACAGTCAGGGAGGCAGGATCCTTGCCGAAGTCCTTTCTCCGGACGGCACCAAATCGCAGCGGGTCGAGTCGGAAGTGCCGTCGCTGGAAGCCGCACATGCCATCGGCCATGAACTCAGGAAGAGATCCGCAGATCTGCTTGCCGCATGCAAAGCGGTGTTCGGAGACGATTGAATGGATAAAGGATCCGTGTGTCTGGTCGGTGCAGGACCGGGAGGTCTGTCCCTGATCACGCCTGCCGCACTGAAAGCCGTAGCCGGTGCGGATATCATCTACTATGACCGTCTGCTCGGTCCCGATATCATCGCATTCCTTCCGAAAACCGCCGAACTGATAGACGTCGGAAAAAATCCCGACGGATCATCCGTTCCGCAATCCCAAATCAACCAGATGCTCGGCGATTCGGCGTTGGAAGGAAAACGGGTCGTCCGGCTGAAAGGCGGCGATCCGTTCGTGTTCGGCCGCGGCGGCGAAGAAATGGAATATCTCAGAAACCTCGGGGTTCCGGTAACGTTCGTTCCGGGAATCACGAGCGGAATCGCGGTTCCTGAATCCGTCGGGATTCCGGTAACCCATCGCGGCATTTCGCGGTCGGTCACCCTGGTCACCGGTCACGAAGGAAGTGCCGGTAAAACCGACTGGTCCTGGTATGCCAAGTGTCCGGGAACCCTGGTAATCTACATGGGATCGAGTCGTATCGATGAAATCGCAACGGCATTATGTGC
>DALTWN010000072.1 GCA_029987045.1 Methanocorpusculum sp. | reverse complement strand
GACCACGGTCTACTCTCTTGGTGCTCACCAGACTGTAAAGGATGTCATTGCGCTGATTCGAGATACCAAACACGACGGATTCCCTGTCCTTTCACGGGGAAAGGTCGTGGGTTTGATTGCAGCACGTGATATCGTGGAATCATCGGCAACAGACATGATTGCTCCGCTCATGCGTCCGGTAAGTCTGAAGGCGACGACGGATGATTCGATGACCGCAGTTGCCCGGAAAATGTTCCGGTTCTGTGTGGAAAAAATACCGGTCGTTGATGCCGGCGGAATGTTTGTTGGAATCATCACCAATGCGGATATCCTCCGGTCCCAGATTGAACGTGTGACGCCAGAAAAAGTTTTCCAGTATATCGAGACTCTGAAATCCCTGTATGGTATTGAGCCGCATCTTTCCCGTGGCGAGGTCAATGTCAGGGAATTACTGCCGACGCAGGATAAAGTCTACATGGATGAGCTGGAAAGCAGGAAATATGAGATTAAGCAGGGTCTTGCGGAACCACTTGTTGTTGTTCATCGCAAGGATAAGCTGATTCTGATCGACGGTCATCATCGTGCAGTGGCTGCGAACCGTATCGGCGCGTATAAACTGTACGCGTATATCATCGATATCGATGTAGATGAAGAACTGGGAATCGAAAAGACCGCACGCAGTATGCGGCTTTGGACAGTGGATAATATTCAGATTCTGAATGAGTCACGTCACTCAATAATTGGGTAAAGAAAAATGAGAAATAGTTACAAGCTTATATGTGGTATTTTGCTCCTTCTTGGAGTAGTATTTGGAGCAGGCTGTGTGGATAACGGGATTCAGACGGATCATGCAAATGAATCAATTGTCGGAACATGGATTTGTGATTCTGGTCTTGCAAATGATGTTATTGTAATTACTTTCAATGGAGATGGTACTGCCAATCTTGTCGATACATTGGTCGATCAGTCGGTTCTAATGAACAATTATACCTGGAACCGGCAGGAGGCTGTTGACTCCTATATTGCAGTCAGCGGAAGCGGAGAACGTGTTGTGGTACAGTATCATCCAGGGAATGTGACACTGATAGACAATGCCGGAAATATTTTCAGAAAAGAGCAGTAAGTGTCTTACTCTTACCATTTTTTAATGTGCTGTCAAAAAAGAGTGTGAAATCCCCTTTCATGTGTATGGGATTTTGAGATCTTTGCAGATTTTGTCTAATGGTAGATTTTTGTGGGTTACAGCTACCCGCAGTGTTTCGTCATTGGCAATAACATGTGCAAGGCATGTCATGCCATAGCCCTGAAAAACCGCCGCGGCTTCTGGCATGATTTCCAGGATTTCTGTTACCTTGGAATCTGCAGATAAAGAAGTGATTGATTTGTTGTTTTCTTCTTTTGTTTCTTTTGATTTTTCAAGTTCACGGAGGATAATACGTGCTGCAGATTCAGTTGCATCTCCAGTAAACTCTCTACATTGCAGAGAATGGTGCATAGACCCGATATCCATTCCGCGTGTTAGATATCTGCAACAGATGGCGTTATGTTTGGCAAAGAAATCATCATGCACTTCTTTGGCGAATTTCATACACTCAGCAGCTTTCAGCAATTCTGGGGATTTTTCCCTGCCGAAGAGAAGTCCAAGTGCACATATTGCCCCAGTAACTGCACCGCATGAACATCCAGATCCGCCGATGCCGACGGGGTATCCAGAAACTGCAGCAATAACATAATCAGGAAGAGAGGGGAAGAATGCTTCACGAAGTGCATACATTACTGCTTCAGAACAGTTAAACTGCGCATTTGCAAAGAGTTCTTCTGCACGTTTACGAATGGTGGGAATGTCTGCACCAGAATAGGAAAAATATGTTGGGAGGGTCATTGGAACGCCTCTGAAAAATAAATTTAAGCTCTCTTTGCTGTAACGGTCAGAGGTATGGCATTGCGTACGGTGTACATTGCCATACAGCCGGCAAGTGCTGCTTCTTTCAACATCTCGATTTGTTCATCGGTTGCCTGTGCACTCGTAACATTGAAGGTTATGCGGAATGCTCCTACTAATGGCTGGGTGCCGAGTTTGAATTGTGCATGGTAATCGAGATCGGCTTCGATATCGGTAGTGAGTGCGTCAATCTTGATATTGTTCTTTGTAGCTGCGGTCATGAAGGTTGCCGATGCGCAGCCGCAGATCCAGAACAGACCATAGGCCATCGGTGACGGATAGTTTCCGAGTTTTTCGAAGTTCGGATGAGCCAATGAGAATTTAACCGGGCCAAGATCAGTTTTTGCACTTGCAGTGAACTGCGGGCCATTTTCATCGAATTCCCAGTTTCCGGTCATGTGTGTGGTGAACAGTGCTTCATTGTCATCTGCTTTGATTTCAGCTTCGTACTGTTTTACTTGTGCTATGTCAATGTTGTTAAGCATGATACTTGCTTCCTTTACAATAAGAATGGTAGTGATGAATGGTGAGCAACGATATGGCGATCGTATTTTTATTCATCACTCAGAATAATCGTATGAGTTTATCGAGCTCAGGAATGTTTATTATTCGTTGAGCTTAAGGCTGGTGTTAAGGTTATTTCATAGGTGTCTTCGCCTTTTTCAAGAACGGAAACATCATATCCTGATTGAGGGAATGATCCCTCAACAGTATTTACCTGTGTTTTGGTTCCGAGAAATGTATATGGCCCATCGGTTTTCTTCAGGGCCACTTTCAGTTTCAGCATCAGGTAGGTGCATGATTCATCTCGGAAATCTACTGGCATTAAGTAGTGTTTGGCGTATTAGTTCTTAGAGATTGTTATTTCCCAAAGACCACGTTCAATCATTTCAGTTGAGCACTGTAATTTTTTGATGCCGCAGTACTCTGGGATAGATGCTGTTGCAGCTGGAGCATGGTCACAGCGTACAACGAGTTTTTCTCCAGATGGAAGGTTCTTCAATGCCTTGTTGATTTCAAGGACACAGAATGGACATACTTTTCCTGTTATATCGAGATTCATTTTAGATCACCTTAGAGTCCAAAGAGGGCGAAGAATTTCACGACCCATCCACTGATGAATGCCATGAAGACAATTGCTCCAATAATTAATCCAATGGTGAAGAAAATTGCCTTGAGGTTTCCTTCAGCGGTCATAACGAGCTGTCTGAGCGGGCAACCCCCGACAAGAACTCCGATGATACCGGCAAAGATACCGCCGACAACCATGCAGATGACTGTTGCAGTTATTGTTGCGACAGCTGGTGCTCCGCCGATTGCAGTGAAGCCTTTGTTGATGACCCAGAAGAAGCCACCGTATGCTTCCGGCCAGATAAGGGAGAAAATCAGATATCCGACGAATGCTGCAAGGATTAAGGCAATGAAGCCTTTCAGAAGTCTGGTCTGTCTGAAGAGAATGAAATCTCTGATGCCTCCAATGGAACAGAATCCTGATCTCTGACCGAGCCATCCGATGATTAAACCAAGGATGAGTGTTCCGACCGGGACAAGCCAGATTAACGATGCGTCAGGTTCCATGTTACTTTCCTCCGACTTTCTTTAATGCAATCTGAACTCCGATGAATACACCGATAACGATTGCGGCAAGACCGATAAGTGCAACCATATCTCCGTATCCTAAACGCAGTGCAATACGGTACGGGCAGGCACCCATGAGCAATGCACAGACCATGAAGAAGAATCCGCCAATCAGGTATTTAATGCATGATCCGACGGATGTTTTCTTGAATCTGAACTCTTTGTAGATAAGGGCTGCAATGAGAGCTCCAAGGAGAACACCAAGAATTGTCAGTACTGGTAATCCGATAGCTGCAACGGCTGTCTTTGAAACACCGCCCATTCCGAGAGTGGTTCCAAAGATTCCGTTCCAAATTGTGTCGAACAGGTCACGGGTGTGGCATGCGACACAGAATCCATATGCTACTGGGGCATTGCCGGAGCCGCTGATGAAGAAGATGAACTGCATGAATGCAGCACCAAGACCAATGATTACTCCTGCAACCCATGGTCTCTTCAGGGCTTTGTCAATCCCCTTGTTTGCTAATGTTTTTGGCATATACATCTTCATTTGTTTTTTATTGTTATTAATTGTATCAAGTATGTTTATATACAATAATTTTAAAAATAAAAATCACTTAATATTATATTTAAATATGTCTATTTTGTTTTCTATGTCGTGCATATATACGTATCTCAACTTTGTTTGATGGGTTTATTAGTGGTGAGAGACAAACCACATAAGAAGAAAATAGGGAGCAATGAAGTGTTTTCAGCTGAAGATATTCGTGATGATTTTCCGGTTCTTAAAGATATCGTCTATCTTGACAGTGCCGCGACCTCGCTTTCGCCACGCCCGGTTGTGGAGGCACAGATGGATGCCGAATATCATTACCGGGCAAATGTCGGTCGGGGAGTTCATCGTCTTGGCCGGCTTGCGACCCATATGTTCGAGGCATCGAGGAATTTCATTAAACAGTTCTTCGGCGGTGATGATGGAACACTTGCATTCACCCGAAACACAACTGAAGGTACAAATATCATTGCCCATGGGATGTCTTGGAATAAGACCGACAGAATCATCGTGCCGTTACAGGAGCATCATTCGAATATTCTTCCCTGGTTTGCCCTTGAGAATGAAGGAAAAATCGCCGGGGTCGATGTCGTAGGTGGGATAGATGGAATCGTCAAGGTAGAAGACATTGAAGCAGCAATTACGAAAGATACGCGTATGGTTGCTGTCGGACATGCATCGAATGTTTTTGGAACGGTTGCACCAGTCAAGGAGATTGCGAAGCTCTGTCATGATCATGATATTTTGCTGATGGTCGATGGAGCTCAGTCGGCACCGCATCTGCCGATTGATCTCAAGGAACTCGGCTGCGATTATTTCAGTTTCTCTGGTCACAAGATGCTGGGTCCGATGGGAATCGGCGGTCTTTGGATATCTCCTGATGCGCTGCTGCCGCAGAATCTCTATGCCGGAGGAGGAATGGTGGGAAAGGTTACTGGTCATACCTTTACTACCGCTGGCGGTGCCGGTCAGTATGAAGCAGGAACGCCGAATGTGATTGGTGCAATCGGTCTTGCCGAGGCATGTAAATATCTGACGAATCTTGGCATGGGGTCTGTCGCAGCACATTCAGAACAGCTTGCCAGAAAAGCAGTTCATGAACTGGCCGAAATCCCTGGTGTACATGTGTATACTCCGGAACACGCTCATCTGACCGGTTCGGTCTCGTTTACCGTTGATGGAGTACATCCCCATGAAGTGGCATATTTCCTTGATGAATCTGCTGCTATCATGGTGCGGTCCGGTGAACATTGCTGTCAGCCGCTGATGCATAGGCTGATTCCGGGTGACAATGGCGGAGGCACTGTTCGTGCATCTGTCTACTGTTACAATATGGAAGATGATATCGATCTCCTTGTAGCAACAGTCGAGGAGATTGCACGGATGGTGAAATGAAGATGCAACAGAAGTATCAGGAAAAACCGATTCAGATTATTGTTAATGGAAGAGCGACACTTACGGTCATGACTCACGCAGAATCTCC
>DALTWN010000071.1 GCA_029987045.1 Methanocorpusculum sp. | reverse complement strand
AGGAATCAGCACACAAACCTGGCTGCGGTCAATTTCAGTCATAGATATTCCAAATAGTGTGTAAATATTTGCCGTCACTCAGTATTCAACCTACCGCCATTCCTCATGCAAAAAACAGAACGGAACGCTCAGTTGGGCACCTGATTCCCACAATGCAAATGCGGTTCAAATAAATAAGACCATTCCCTAGGATTATGCTTTGTATACGTGAGCTACATTTTGTAACAACCTACGAAGAAAATAGTATTCACGATTTTGATTCCATCCAATACTCTGATGGAAATTCAGGAGTGGAAAAAAAAGAAGAAGAAAAAATCAGGTATCGAATTTGGTCAGGGCATTCTTGATGATGCCGGAAAGCAGCGGAATCTTTTCCGCCTGTGCCGCTTCGAGTGCCGCCTTCGCCTCCGGACCGCCGATGGATGCAAGGGCGTTCACGGCAGACACACGGATGCCCGGACGTTTGTCATGCAATGCTTCCGTCAGCACCGGAACTGCACGTGCCGCGTCCGCAGAACCGACAGAGCCGAGCGCTTCTGCAGCCGCACGGCGGACACCCGGATTCTCATCGGCCATCATGGAAATGAACAGATCGGTGAACACCAGATGATGTTTCGCGGCAGAACCCGCCGCAGCAGTCCGCACCGATGCGTCCGGATCGCTGCAGAGTTTCTCAAGCAGTTTCGCCGATGCCGTACGTTCCGCAAATGCACGGCGGACCTTCGGACTCGCATCGGCGCCGACCGTATCCGGCGTCACTGCATCGAGCACATGCACACAGGCGGCACGGATCTCCGCTGACGGCGATGCGATGAGCGGCAGAACAAGACCGATCTGTTCCGTCGACAGGTCACGGTCGCGAAGACTGTAGAGCAGCGAAAGAACAACATCGCTCTCCGCATCGCCAAGATGTGCACACAATGCCGCGGTGGTTCCGCCATCGGAATATGCGGATAGAGCCGACGCGACACCGGAACGGACACCGGCATCTTCGGCATCGAGCATGCCCTGCAGAACGAATGCGGCGGCAGGAGTGCGGATCAGACCGAGGACCGATGCGATCGCATACTGCATCTCGGCATTCTCGTTCTTCGCCGCAGATTCCAGTGCCTTGACCCCGGCGATACCGCCTGCCATGAACAGAACCTGGCATGCTTCCCGCACATTGGCATCCGGAGATATCAGATACGCAGTATACGGAGCATAATCCGAGATCTGATAGTTCTGCAGTGCCCAGAGCATCACCCGCTGGACAAGAGGACTGCTCGTCTTCAATGTCGCATCGATCCACGCCCGGGCGGACTCGTCACGCAGAGCAGACAGCGTCGTAGCTGCCGACTCCACTTTGGAGAAGTCCGGAGATTCCAGGTCGCCGACCAGACGGGTGAATGTGCGTTCGTTCATTTATTCTGGATATTTAGTTCTTTACATCGGTGACTTTGATGACATGCCAGCCGAACTGGGTCTTTACCGGTCCGACAACATCTCCCGCCTTCGCCTTGAAACAGGCATCCTCGAACGGCTTCACCATCTGTCCCTTGCCGAAATAACCAAGGTCACCGCCCTGACTTCCCGACGGACACTGGGAATACAGTTTCGCGAGCTTTGCGAAATCATCGCCTGCGGACAGTTTCTGCATGATCTGTTTTGCCTCGTTTTCGGTCTTTACAAGGATATGAGATGCTTTTACGCGTACCATAGTATTCCTACATTATGCACGCAGAAGAAGATAAATCAGGCAGACGGACAAATCACGCACGGAAGGCCGTTTGACGGCGAGTGGCAAAAACAGGTGTCTGAAAGGGATTTAAACCTCTTTCAGGCGGTATTCCCGGTGTCCGACACCCATCGATTCGGCGGCGGAAAGCTGGAGTTCTGGATCGGTTCCGGGCCAGACACGGGTGAATTTCTCTTCACCTGCATGGTGATGGTCCGGGAGCAGCGACCCGTGGATTCCTTCCGCACCGTTGACCAGGTCGAAACAGGCATGATCGAGTGCCACCGGATCGCGGGATGCGAGAATGCCGATATCGGGAACGATCGGGATATCGTTCCAGGGCGTACAGTCGCAGTGCGGCGTGATGTCGGTCAGGAAATTGATGAAGAACAGTTTGCCGGTCTTGTTGGCGACCGCTCCCGCGGCATAGTCCGCCATCCGCTCGACGAACGCCGGCCCGTCATCCAGCCAGTCGAGATCGATCGCACGCTGGGGACAGGTGTTCATGCACATCAGACAGCCGATGCAGCGGTCCGTATCGATGGCGATCGACGACCCGGCAAGCGAGATGCAGAATTCCGGACAGGCATTGATGCATGCTCCGCAGGTAACGCATTTTTCCGGAAGAATCAGCGGTTTTACCGTATGCTGGGCGCGTTTTCCCGCGTTGGCGGCACAGCCCATGCCGAGATTCTTGATAGCTCCGCCGAATCCGGCGACTTCATGGCCCTTGAAATGGGAAACGACCACCATCGAATCGGCGGCGACGATATCCGACGCAATCATGACGGAATCGAAATGCTTGCCGTATACCTCGACTTCCCGGGAATTATCTCCTTTCAGCCCGTCGGCGATGATGACCGGACACGGAAGCACCGGCCAGGTGAATCCATGCCGGGCGGCGGTCTCCAGATGATCGACCGAGTTGCGTCTGCCGCCCATATAGAGGGTATTCGTATCGGTCACAAACGGTTTTGCGCCGCAGGACATGATCTGGCGGACAACGGAGGCGACATGGATCGGATTGACGAACGCATCGTTGCCGCGTTCGCCGAAATGCACCTTGACTGCCGTCAGGTCACCGGGGGATACGGCCAGGTCGAGACCTGCTGCCTTGCAGAGCAGAGCTATCTTATGATCCATATTGCGGGCTTCTCCCAGAGCTCCCGCACGGGCGATATAGACATCTTCCATGTTCCTATGATAGGCGGTGCTCGCTATTCAGGGTTTCCCTGCCAGTCTATTTAAGGATTAAACGTGATATGTTTGAACACAATCCATGCGCATGCACCGTCAGTCCATCCTGCTTCTCATTGCCGTCTTTATCGCATGCCTAATGGATGGACTCGACGGCTCGATCGTCAATGTCGCACTGCCGACCATGGCAGATACCTTCGGTATCGATACCGGAACCGTTTCATGGACCGCGATAGCGTATCTGCTCATCATCGCCGGAACGATTCTCATTTTCGGCAACCTTGCGGCAAAAGGCATGCTCAAACGTCTCTTCATCACCGGATTCTTCCTGTTCACCCTTGCCTCGCTCATCTGCGGATTTGCACCGACATTTCCGGTTCTGATCGCCGCACGGTTTCTGCAAGGCCTTGGCGGTTCGATGATCATCGCCTGTGCACCGATAATCTGTCTCAAATACCTGCCACGTGAATATCTCGGATTCGCATTCGGCCTCATGGCTGCGGCGACGTTCACCGGATTCGCTCTCGGACCGGCTCTCGGCGGTGTCCTGACCCATCTGCTTTCCTGGCACTGGGTCTTCTGGATCAATGTCCCGATCGGCATTGCAGCACTCATTTATATTCTGAAAATCATGCCGAAAGGTACGGAAACATTCGATGCAGCCAGGAACTCCTTCGACATAAAAGGAGCGATCGCTCTCTTCATTGCAATGATTGCGGCAACGCTGTTTCTCGAACGCATCCCGCATATGGGGTTCCTGCACCCGCTGATGATTGCAAGCTTGGTTCTCGGTATCATATCCATCATCTACTTCATCTGCCATGTCCGGAAAACCGCAAATCCCCTTCTCAATATCCGGGTGTTCAGACTGCCTCCGGTAACCTTCAGTATTCTCGCCTATCTGATCATCCAGCTCGTCTTCTCCGGACTCCTCTATCTGCTTCCGTTCTATTTCACGAACCAGTTCAGCATAGATGCACTCGGCGTCGGACTGCTGCTCCTGATCCAACCGGTCATCACCGCCCTGCTCGGTACGGCATTCGGTAAATGGTCCGACAGACACGGACGCCGGATATTCTGTGTTATCGCCTGTCTGATGCTTGCAGGAGTTTCCGGGATATTCGCATTCATCAATCCGGCACTCGGACTGATTCCCTGTATCCTCACGCTGATTGTCACCGGTATATCTCTTGCGATGGCATGCGGACCTGCAGCCACACAGATCGTCGATCAGATGCCGGAATCCGATCGTGAAACCGGATCGACCATATCCATTGCCATCGTCTATCTGGCCGCGGTTCTCGGCACCGCCCTGTATGCCGCACTCTTTACGGCATTCACTGCCGAAGGAGGAACCGTTCTTTCATTCGCGGATCTGCCGACTGCGCTGTTCTTCACCGGATTCCAGGGCACCATGATTGCAGGCGCCATTCTTTCGGCAATCGCTGCGTTTCTCTCCTTCCTGGTCAAGAACAAACGTATGCAGCAACGCACAGAACAGACGGAAAACAGCTGATAAGAAGAGGATTGTCTCGCGCATGAAGTCGGAGAGGATGTCGACTTCCCAGGGGAGACAATTACTATATTATACGTAGGTTTCATAGATAAAACCTATCGCTATTTTGAAAAAAAAAACGCACGTGCCGGCAACTATTTATCCGTACCTGCAAAACTTGAATACAAATGCACCTCAAGAAACTGACCCTTGTTCTGGCACTGACGATCGTCATCATCGGGAGTATCTTCGCGGCCGGATGTACGTCGACGACTACCGGCAACCAGCAGGCATCCGCCGCATCGGCACCCGCGGATGCAATCTGGACATTTTCCGAGAACGACGACGGGGTCATAAAAACATTCACCATGGTGTTCCATCCGGACGGCACCGGTGAAAAGCGGACGGATAAAGGATACGGTGATATCTCGCTACGCAGATTCACCTGGGAACAGCCGGACAACTGTCATTTCCTCTGTACCTTCGACGACGGAGATATCGATACGTTCACGCTGACCGGTGACGGCAAACTCACCCATGACGGCAAGTATTACCAGTGCACCCAGCAGGGATCGCTGCCAGTCGTATCCACACCGGTGGCAAAACCGCAGGACCATCCGGAAATCGTCGGTACCTGGGAAACCTACGAACTCAAGAAAAAAGGTCTGGATACAAAGACCCTCGAGTTCAAAGCGGATGGATCCGGCGTGAAATCGAAGATAAAAGCCAAAGGAACGATCACCACAGAACCGTTCACCTGGGTGCCGGTAGGATCCTGTTATCTCATTGCCTATAACGACGGATATGCGGAAGATGACGACACGGTACGCATCGTCAATGGCGTCCTCGACCATGACGGCGACCAGTACTCGCGTACCTGATCATTCATCCTTTTCTTTTTCCAACACCGGTCCGGCGAACCGGCTGACAACTATTTAATCGCGTAAAACACATCATTGTTGCATCCTATGGTGAAATCACTCTCGATACCTCATGCCGAAAATATAATCCGAAGTCTTTCCGAGTCATATCAGGACTATCCCTACCCCGGCGGAATGATCAGGGATACCATACGCAGAAAGGAATCACTGCCGATCATGTGGCGGGAAGAACTCAAACGGATTGCAAAAATCATCGATATCACCACAGAATCGCCAAAAGCGAAAGGGGTAGCGATCTGGTGCAGGCTGAAGGACATGGAATCGACGTCGGCAGCAACATTTTCCCAGTTCATCAGTCTGTATCCGCGGCATATCAGAATCAAAGAAGTCTATCGGACCCTCATAAC
>DALTWN010000070.1 GCA_029987045.1 Methanocorpusculum sp. | reverse complement strand
ATCAACAAGTTCACGTGTAGCCCCTTTGTGGTTCGGTTGACCGCCAACTTTCTTTCCACTCTTGGTTCGAAGACTACGATTCTTTGAGGATGGAGGCACAATATCATGTGATGGAGGCAGACTGCTGTTATAGCTATTCATATTGAGACGAGCAGTCAAATTAGCGATAACCTCATTGAGGTTAGCAATGGTCTCCTGAAGCTCTGCAATAGTCTGTTTAAGTTCAGAATTTGCAGCTAAATCTTCTTCATGTTGCCGTTGTAAAATAGCGATAATCTCAGCATCAGATTTGTATCCTTCAGTGTGTTTCTGAATGCGGGACATGTCTAAAGAATAGTGGGTAATAGAGTAATATAAACGAAATAGTTGAAACAGAGGTCTTGCGTGAGTGGAAAATCGCAAAAATCTAAAGATACCCCAAATTGCCCATATTTCCTTGGGATTTAGCAAAATTCAAAACAGGTGAAAAACTTCACGCGCAAAAAAAATAGTGGGGGGGGTAAATAGTTACCATTTGATAAATAATCCGACACGCTTAGAGATATAAATATACTCCTGAGGAGATTGGAGGTTTTACTTATGCTCCTATGTCATGACCAAAAAGTGTGGAAATCTGCTAGTACAGATGGAGAAAAAAAGAATCGATGGCTCTGAACGGGGTTCAGGCCTTTCTTACCAGTGGCAGTGGGGACATGTCGGCATCCTCGATAATCCTGTCGGTTACCGAATCGTAGATGAATGTGGACTCGTGTCCTTCGGTGGTTACTGCATACTTGTTATCTCCAAGTGATTTCCAGGTCAGAGGAGAGCTCGTTCCCAAGATGGAATAGGTACCGGTACCTTCGGCATTGATCTGATAGCTGTAATTCATCGAGTCAGGGAGGGTGGTCAGGTTGCCAACTAAATATTCGTCAGCGGCTCCTAATAATTTGCCCGCCTGCTTGAGGGAATTTTCTACGAACTTGATATCGGGAATCCAGGTGCCGACGATACCGGTGGTCTTTTCCGCTGCAGGCGTGGATCCTGCATCCGTACAGCCTGCCGCGAAGATACAGCCGAGAACAACCAGAACCAGAGCAGATAGTACTGCGATTTTCTTTCCGTTCATACTAAATAATAGGGGGGTCCTCGGATAAATAGATAGATGGACCGGAGTTCCGCCGGACCTGTGGTATAGCGTCTATTTTCCGGTACGGCACCTGCACATGCCGGTCTTCCTGCATACGGAACAGGCAAGCCGGCGTTTTGGGGCATTGATAATCAAAGCAGATTGAAAAAAGTAGGAGGGTAAAGCAAACTGTCAAATTCTCTTTTCTGAAAAAATTGTGTGTGCGTAGCACCTGCTGTCCATCTTAACAAGATATAGCAAAAATCACCACCTTTCAAACTAGGGATCTTGATTGTTTTGACAGTTACACCTAATGTATCTGCAATATCTTGCTAACGGATTTTCGGATCTGCCCTAATCAAATCAATAATTGTATTAATCCTATTTTGAGGGACATTTTGAGGGACATCATCAGAATCAAAGAGTGAAAAAAAGGTGACGGGAAAAAGGAGAGGGAGATTGTTATACAATCTGCTGTTTCTGGAAATCCAGGATGACGCCGACGCCGCGCAGATAGGCAATCAGTGCATAGGTTCCCGGCTGATAGGAGTCCGTATACTGTTCCCGGTCGGCACTGTATCCACGGTTCCAGCCGAAACTATCGACTATCCGGTAATCTCCGTTCTCATAGCGATAGAGAATGAACTCGACGCTCTGGTAATATTCGTTGCCGGATTTCGCAGATGTCGCATTCACTGCAGCTGCCGACGTGTTCGCCGGAGCGGTCGCTGCCGAGGCATTGGCCGCCGGAACGGCTGCCGGTTTCGATGTGTTGCTGGAGGTATTTGACGGAGTATCGCTCTTCTTCGCATCGTCACCGCCTTCGTCATCCGGATCGAGTCCTTCTTTGTCTTCGGGATCCACGGCGTCTTCCGAATCCTCTGCTGCCCGAACGGAAGCAGTCGCCACCGCTCTGACGGAAGGCTGTACGCTGCCGGACCCGCTGGCATTTGCGGAGACCGAACCCGAAGCCGCATCATTCACGGTCCAGTGCAGACGCCAGGGCATATCGAGCGCCACCTGCGAATACTCTGCCGTCGGATCATAGGCTGGGACAACCGTAGGAGCTGCCGTGATCATCGTCTGCGTGAATCCCCAGGGAATGGAGGGAAGCGTATATTTCACCACCGATTTCCAGCTTTTCTCGGACCGGTAGATTCCGCTTGCCGACTGCGCCACATTGGATCCGGTAGTGAACTGTGCATTCGTTCCGATATTCAGATCAGACAGCCATTCGGTATCGGGCAGCATATTGTCGTAATAGACATACGAATTCTCTTCGGACAGACCGGAATACGGCGACACCAGGAGTTCATACGTTCCGGATGATATCACGTCCGGAGATATCATGAACACCGCATTGCCGTTCTCTATCGTTACGGAATCCGCCGAGATCCTGACCGGCGTCTCGCCGACGAAGACACGGTTGTATGCAGTGTCGTATTCATAGAGAATCACGTACAGGTTGAACGGTTTCTTGGACGGCGTCTGTTCCACATACTCACGAAGGGTCTCCAGGAACTCCTGGGCTTCCAGGACCCAGGGTTCATCCACGGTGAAATAGAGACTGGCAATCGCACCGGATTCCAGAATCTCCGCCGGATCGATATCGAACGTGATGACCTGGGCATCGGTATCGTCGATATCGTCCGCCATATCCACATGGAGACTGGAATTTCCGAGTCGTTCCCCGGTCGACGGATCGATCTTCTGCGCGGCGCGTACCGTGAGATTCGTATGCGAAGACGGATTTGCTGCAGAATCGTCCGGTCCTGCTGCGGCATCTTTTGCGGGACCGGCAGGCGACTGGGATGCGGTATCTGCCTGAGACACACAGGCGGCAGAGGATATGACGAGAAGCAGTGCAAGGACCACCGACACAAGCAGGATTATCCGG
Source organism: Methanocorpusculum sp. (assembly GCA_029987045.1). Classification (GTDB taxonomy): domain Archaea; phylum Halobacteriota; class Methanomicrobia; order Methanomicrobiales; family Methanocorpusculaceae; genus Methanocorpusculum. The sequence goes on along the minus strand of DALTWN010000070.1, from coordinate 2,910 downwards.
TTCTTATGGGACATGCGTGATTACCTCCGTATCCTCGCCGCACCAAGGGCGACTGCTGCTGCAAGACCGAGAACCACGCCTGCAAGCGGTGCCGGACTCTTTTCCGTAGAGGTCGGCGACGTCGTTGCCTGTGCCGTTGCCGACGATGTCGCCGAGGACTTTGTCGCGGTCGGCTGTGCGGTGACCGTCGCGGTCGGCGCTGCTTCCTCAGTTCTGTCCACGATCGTGATATCCGGCGTCGTGATTACGCCGTTCGGACCGACGACGAACGACATGGTCTTGATGACATCGGTATCATAATTGGTATCCTTCATCTTGAATGTCCCGGAATAGGTTCCCGGATACCAGTTCTCCGTGGAAATCCCGTCGATCTTGAAGGTCCGCCGGTTATAGGTCTGGGTATCGACGATCGGCGCCTCATAATATGCCGTCATCTGCATCTGTGAATCCTCTGCCTTCTGCGGTGTGAACGAGATCGGCGTTATCGTAAGGGACACCGTTTCTCCTCCCGGATAATTCGTCTCTCCGGAAAGCGACAGCGTATCTCCGAGCATCCCGCCCGATAGATCGGTTATCACGAACCAGGGAGCTTCAATCTGGAACTGGAGCTGGACATACAGATCGTCGGAGTTTACCCCGTTTTCCAGATTCGAGCGGATCATTTCTGCGGCATTCGCTGCCTGTTTGTCTGCGACATTGAGCGTCGCCGTCTTGTTGTGCGATGCGTCCGTATAGACATTCACATTGGCCAGCGGGAACCGGATGTTGCCGGAGCTATCCTTTTCCGGTTCAAGGGAATAGAATTTATCCGCACCCATATGCTGGACGATCATATAATAGGTTCCCGGACTGAGATTCTCCGTGAACGACCGGTAGTAGGTATATCTTCCTTCCCCGTTCGGCACATCCCGTCCCAATGCTCCGTTGACCAGGGAGAAGGACGAGTCGTATGCGGCCGCGAAATTCGGACCGAAGATATACCACTGGATTCCTCCTTCATAGAGGTTCGGTGACAGCGAGGTGATCATGCGGGACCCGGGAGTGGAAGTATAGTTCGCATACGGACTGCCGCGTGCATTCCAGTCAAGACGGAGTTTCGATCCCTGGACCACCGTACCCTGCGATCCGCCCGAAATGGATGCCGTCAGCAACGGTGTGCTCAGATAGATCGCGAGCTCGGCGGTATGTTCTTCGCCGACCAGGGAGAGCGTATACGTTCCTGCATCCAGACCGGAGGTATCCAGATAGATCAGACGTACCGGATCGGTAAGCGTAACATTATATATCACCTGTTTCGGGAAATTCATGCCTTCGAGATAGAAGTATCCGGATTCCACTTCTCCCGTGATCTCATCGACATAGGGCGTTCCCTCATATCCCCAGGTGACCCTGATGATATCACCCACGGAAAACTTACCGTCCAGTACGTCATCGGATACCGTCAGCGTCGGTTTATGTGAATTCTCCTCTACGACTATCGGAAACGACTGGGAGAATATCTGACGTACAGGATTCGTCGGATCGACGACATTGACGATGAACGAGTACTGATTGTTGTCGTCCACCCCTTCATTCGCATGCAGGCGCATATTCGAATTATCTGCTACGGAATAGGTGGATTTCGTCGGGTTCACGATGTAGGGAAGAGATACGGGATCACCCAGCGAACCGAGATACACCTCGCCGTCATCGGGAATGATGGAGAGCTGATAGGTCTGATACGGCAGACCCGTCAGCGTAATATCTGCAAATCCGCCTTCGGTGATGATAATCGGGTTCGGCGATATCGTATACGACAGATCATCGGAAATCGTCTGGGTTGCGGTGACCGCGAATTCCAGTCCGTTCAATCCCCGTTTCGAAGACGGTTCATCTTCTATCGCAAACCTGATGTCGACATCCAGCGGGAACTGATGATTGCCGCGGTTGATCGCCTCACTATAGGTGAAAAACCCGGGAGAACTGGGAGTTATTTTCTGATACAGCGGATTGTTTTTACTCAGGTCGAATGTGCGGCCACTCACATTCAGCACTTTCCGCAGAACGGTATCCTCCCAGTTATCCGGATCGGATATCGACAGAGTAAAATCGAATACCGTCCATCCTGATTCGTTACCCAAGCGAAGAATCTGCGCGACAGCCTCATAGATTTCATCCTCCTGGGAGGACGTGCCCATCACACCGTATAATACCGGGGACAGGGCAGGAACTTCCGTCTTATCTGCCTTCATCAGTGTCAGCACTTCGGTCGATGTCGTGGCGAACCCGATTGTTCCAAAGACCGATGACGGTTTTACCACCCGGAGCGCCGACCCGGAACGGACAAGCTCATGGGTCGTACTGTTCACCGGATAATAGAGTCCTTCTTCCAGCTTGGAATTTATCGTCACCAGACAGTTCTTGCTGGTTATTTCAATGGTCTTCTCGGATGTCTCATCGGGATCCGCTCCATTCTTGCGCAGCTGTGTATATCCTGCGAGCTTGAACTGCGTGAAATTGAGGTTCTCTTCTCCGATAAAAACAACATCGGTAAAATCTTCGGTCGTGGAATAATTGATTCCCCGTGCCACGGCATTGGTAGCTCCGTCATTATACCGGGCATCTCCGATACCGGCACAGACAAGCAGTCCAACGAACAGCACGATTGCTGAAATCTGCAGTATTCTCTTCATGGGTACACCGACTTCGATATATTATCTGTATTGTATTCGTTTCTGACCATATATTTCATTGTGTCATTCAGAATTGAACAAAGCATACGCCCGGAACGGCAAAGAATGAAGAACTGTCCGTAAAAAAAGGATAAGATTTTCAGGAAATCTTATTTGATGCGTTTTGCCATCAGCTTGACATCACCGGTACCGAGCTGGATCGGCTGACCGACGATGACGTTCTCGGTGACTCCGGAGA
>DALTWN010000069.1 GCA_029987045.1 Methanocorpusculum sp. | reverse complement strand
ACAAACAAAATGGGCTAATCCACTGTCCGTGCACATCTTACATCAACACTAATCAGGATGGAACACCAATAATAGAGCATGAACTGGTACGGAACAGACGGTGCCTATACGGTCGCACCGGAAACCTGTGCTCGCAATGTTGCCGCAGGATCGGTCGACGCTCCGCTCTGCAACTGGCATGATTTGCAGGATGCAGGACTGGTTGCGGATCGTGCGGCGTATCTTGCGGCGGTGCGCAGGACCGCGGTATATCTTGCGGAAACCGGTATTGCGGAAGCGCTTTCAGCGAAGGATACTGCGCTCATGCAGATGGTGCGGACGCTCGACGAACTCGATCATGTCATCAATCTGATGACCGAACGCGTGAGCGAATGGCATCAGGCGACGACGGTCGATTCGTCCCGGAAATATCACCGTGCGACGCCGGAGAAGATGCTTGCCGGCCTTGCGAAGACCGGGTCCGGATCCCTCAAGCCGGTCGCCCGCGAAATCCTGTCCATGACTGCCGTCCGTACCCGGCTCATGAAGGATGTTTCCGCAGAGGCGCTGCAGGTGATTCCGAATATGAGCGCACTGGTCGGCGGACTGGTTGCCGCCCGTCTGGTTTCGCGTGCCGGCGGTCTGACCGCCATTTCACGGATGCCTGGATCGTCCATCCAGGTCCTTGGCGCCGAATCCGCACTGTTCGCCCATATCCGGACCGGATCGCCGTCTCCGAAACACGGTCTGCTGTTCCAGCACCGCCGGGTCCACAATGCGCCGAAGGACGTCCGCGGAAAAGTGTCGCGGCAGATTGCGGCAAAACTCGCGGCGGCATCGCGTATCGACCTGTTCCGCGGCGAACTCGACCGGGAATTCATCGATGTCGCGAATGCGAGGATCGATGCACTGATGGAGGAGGCAAAATGAAAGATATCAACGGTACACTGGTGACTGCCGGAAAAGGCGGGGTATATGGCGAAAAGATGCTGGGCGGATACCGCGTATGGGATCCGTACCGCAGCAAGCTTGCGGCACTCTGGTATCTGGACCGGTCGACCGATATCGGCAGGGACGAGGTCGTGCTCTATCTCGGTGCGGCGAACGGTACGACCGTGTCGCACGTGGCCGACTGTGTCGAATCGGTCTATGCGGTGGAATTTGCGCCGCGGCCGATGCAGGATCTGCTGGAAGTCTCCCGCAGACGGCAGAACATCATTCCGATCTTCGGCGATGCGACACGTCCGAAGGAATATGCCGCCCTGCTCGAACCGGTCGACCTGCTCTATCAGGATGTGGCCCAGCCGAACCAGGCGGCGATCGTCATCAGGCATCTGCCGTTCCTGAAGACGGGCGGCAGGTGTATCCTGATGCTCAAGACCCGCAGTGTCGATATCCGGAAATCGCCGGAATCCGTGTTCGAGGATACCTGTGCGGAACTGAAAGGAGCAGGACTTCATATCGAAAAAAGCTGCTGGCTTGCACCGTATCATCTGGATCATGCAGCCATAATCTGCCGAAAATAGTTTTTCGGGAAGATTCTTTCGAATCCCCGTTTTTTTTTGAAAAGATTTAGAAACCGAGTTTTGCGGCGAGTTCTTCGAGTGGAATGCCGTGGACCATTGCCGCTTCGCGGATGGTTTCATTGTTTGCGATTGCACAGCCGAGACATCCCATGCCGAAGCTCTGCAGGATTGCTGCGGATTCCGGCTTTTCACGCAGTAAGTCTGCGATAGTTGAATCTAAGTTCAGTGTCATGCTAGTTATATTTGTCATCCGATGCTAATACCTTTTGCATTTCAGCAGTGTTCTGTGCTTTCCACTCGGTGATATCAGCAAATATATATCTTCTTTCAAGTGAAATATAACATATTTATGGCTGACAGCGTTTCCTGCCCACTGAAAGTGGCGCTTATCCAGAAACCGGAGATATCCGAAGAAGATGCCAGACGTATTGCGGGAGAATGGATCACCGAAAATATTCTGCATAAGAAGGATACCTACCGGCTTGGCCGGGCGGTAATGGTATACTATCCATTCTGGCGATATGTCTGCGAAGACGGACCCGAACTGATAACGACCTGCAAACCGGCATGCGGTGTGTTCATACACAATGTCCAGACTCTTGTTCCGACCGCCGAGTTCGTTCCGGCGAACAACGAAAAGACACTGCCGCCGTCGATCGATTCCTCCTACTATTATCCGGAACTGTACGGTATCCACCGCGAAGAGAAGCTGGTGGGAATTCCGTTCTGGCTTGTCAGCTACAAATACCAGAATTCCATATATATGCTCAAGCTCGACGCGTCTACCGGAACCGTCATTCCCGAATGGCATCCGTTCAAGGATCCGATCAACTGGCCGAAGATTGCGATGCTCGCAGGACTGCCGGTCCTGGGTCTCAGTATGTGCGGAGTGTTCCTGCACTGGGCATTCTTCATCATCATGGTGATCTATGTCATCATCATCCTGGGATACAGCAGAATGCTTGCGATTCTGAATACCAAACGTGCGGAAGAGGAGGGTGATTTCGATGGTGCTTGAACATTCGACTGAAGATACCGTTGCGGAAATCATGTACAAACCGAAGATTACCCGCGGCGTAGCGGACCGTACGCTGCGTGGCTGGGTAAACTCCGGTGTCAAGGCCGTAAACCTCGATCAGGAACTCAGGATTACCGAAAGCTACCTGCTCTATGTCCCGTTCTGGCGGTTCGTCGCCCAGGGTCTTGCGGTCGCATGCGGACATTCCGGATACACGGAACGTACCGGCAATAAACTGCGCAACGAGTTCGAGGAACTCATCAACGACGAGTATACCTGGACGAAATGCGCATGCGATACCGGTCAGTACGGCCTTACCACGTTATGGCTGGACAAAGGCGGAGAAGTACCGTACGTCCACGGGTCGGTCGCAGCGATCGATCCGAGCGGTTCGGCGCTCGATGCGAACAAGGAAGGAAAGGAAGCCGTCCGTGCCATGATGCGCAAAGACATGGCCAAACGCATCGAGACCGTGACATTCGAAAAGCTCTTCATCATCCCCAAGCTCTTCGAACTCGTCTACGCACCGGTCTGGGTCTACCATTACCAGTATAACAAAGGCCATTTCACGGTGCTTATCGACGCCGTCAGGGGCGAGATCATCGGCGGTACCAGTCCGATGGACATGACGGCACGTACCCGTCTGATGATTCTTTCGTTCTCGATTGCGGCGTTCCTCTTCGGTACCAACCTTGCCATGCTGCTCAAACCGGGAGAAGAGTTCGTCAGTACGCTCGTGCAGATCATTCTCCTGCTCGTCAGCGTCGCGCTGGCGATGGTCGCCTATCCTGCATTCAGGGAAGGAAAGACCACGACATCGACGGGGTCCATGCAGAATATCGCACAGATGCGGCCGGCGGTCCGTATCCCGAAGGAACTGGTCGATGAAGACCTCCTCATGCACCGCGGAACCGTTCTCGAATGTCCGTTCTGTAAATCACAGATTTCCCGCCCGTGGGGAGAAGTCATTGCCCGTTGCGAGAAGTGTTCGACGCTGCTCGACATCAACAGTGAAAACGCGGAAGTCGTGCCCTACGAAGTCGTCAAGCCGAGCATGCTTGCGGAAACAGCCATGCCGTACGTGGTTCCGGAATACATACCGTTCTGGAAGTTCTCCTGCAACATCGAGGTTACCGATTATCTTGCATCCGGCAAGACCGACACGGCTCTGCCCGACATCACCGGCAGACGCGACTACTTCATCTGTGCTGCGGACATTCCCCGGTACATCGCCGAACCCTGGGAAATCGATCTGACCGTGCGGAATCCGAAGATGGAAACCATTTCCGCTACGTCGCTTCTGAACATGCGCTACATCTACATGAACAAGAACACGGCACGCGAACTGACCGAGTTCCTGTACCTGCGCTACGAGACGGAGAAACCTGGTGTTCTCCAGGTGCTTCGCTACAACTTTGACGTAAAGGACGCAAAGATCGTCTATATCCCCTACTTCAAGGAAAAGGATACATACGTCCCCGGTGTATGAGGGAAGGACACGATATCCAGGATACCCTGGAGAAGTACTTCCACCTCACCGATTTCCGGCCGAACCAGAGTGAAATAATTTCGGCAGTCATCAGCGGACGCGATGTCCTTGCGGTCATGGCGACGGGCGGCGGAAAATCGCTCTGTTACCAGCTGCCGGCAGTCATGCTTCCCGGCATGACCGTTGTCATATCTCCGCTGATCTCGCTGATGAAGGACCAGGTGGATTCGCTTGCGGCTCAGGGGGTACAGGTCGCCATGCTGAACTCGTCTCTTTCCTATGACCGCAGGAAAGAGACCGAAGCCGCGATCCGTGCGGGTCAGGTCAGGATCCTGTATGTGTCTCCGGAACGTGCCGTCCAGGCGGATTTCGTGGACCTGCTGCAGGAAACGGAAGTCTCGCTGTTCGCCGTCGACGAAGCCCACTGCATCTCGATGTGGGGTCACCAGTTCCGGCCGGAATACCGCAGGATCAAAGGTATCCGTGCGTTTTTCCCGCATACGCCGTTTGCCGCGTTCACGGCGACCGCGACCGAACGCGTACGCAAGGACATCATTTCCGAACTGCGGATGAACGATCCGGCGATCTTCATCGGCAGTTTCGATCGGTCGAATCTGCATTATGCGGTGTACAAGGAACCCCACAAGAAAGTCAGGTTCGAACGGATCGGCGAATTCGTCGCGGCCCATGCGGACCAGTCGGGAATCATCTACTGTTTCAGCCGTGCGGATACCGAAGAGCTTGCGGCGTATCTGGGAAAATACCGGCTGGTCGCACTGCCGTATCATGCCGGTCTTTCGACGCGTGACCGTGCCCGGATCCAGGAGATGTTCATCTCGAACGAAGTCCGCATCATCTGTGCGACGATCGCGTTCGGCATGGGTATCGACAAACCGGATGTCCGTTACGTCGTGCATGCCCATATCCCGAAGGATATCGAGTCGTATTATCAGGAAACGGGCAGAGCCGGCCGCGACGGGCTGCCGGCCGAATGTGTCCTGTTCTATTCGGCAGGAGACCGGGCGAAGATCCTGCACATGATGGATAAGGAAACGGAAGGTATCTCCGAAAACCTGCAGGGCAAACGCGACCGTCTTGCCGAGCTCTATGCCTACTGCGAGACGACCGGATGCAGACGGAAACTGCTGCTGAACTATTTCGGCGAACCCATCGGTGACTGCGGCAACTGCGACAACTGCGATGCAAAGAAGAAGAAAAAACGGGTGGCAAAATATGCGACGCTTCCTGCCGGACTGAAGGAGGACGTGCTCTATGCGGTCGGCGAACTGGAAGGCGTGTTCACCGTCCAGGAATTCGTTTCGTTCCTGATGGGTATCGATCGGCTGAAGACCCGCACGCTCAATCTGACGCGTCACCGCTGCTATGGAACCGCCCGCTACTGCAACCGTGACGAAGTCCAGCATTTCCTGCAGGACCTGATTGCCGATGGGTCGATCCGGCAGCAGGGGAAATCCGTCCGCAGACTCTATTCTGTCGCGGTGAAAACAGCGTGAAATTATCTGTTGGGAATAATCATAATCTCTTGCAACAGATTATTATGTAATAATTAGGAGTATTGATAGCATGGCAAAACCAATTACCTTCGGTCTTGTTTTAGAAGGGCAGGATGCTCTTGATTTTGACGAATACATCAAAAATCCTACCTATACGCCAGCGGGGATTAAACTCATGGAAGAAGCTAATCGCCGCTTACATGCGAGAAAGCAAGAACTCTAACGAGGTCTGGATATCAATTATACTTTGTTACGCATCTCACCAGAAATGAATCTAACTGGATTCGATTGTGGAGATGATGATTTAAACAATTTTCGTAACTATTCACCCCCCATTTTTTTGCGCGTGAAGTTTTTCACCTGTTTTGAATTTTGCTAAATCCCAAGGA
>DALTWN010000068.1 GCA_029987045.1 Methanocorpusculum sp. | reverse complement strand
ATAGTATCATGTGTTTACAGTTTTATAGGTGCGAATTGGAGACCGATTATTTCATGGTTGTAGATACAGGCGAACAGCATCCGTTTCTTTACACTGTGCGCCAGGCGGACCGACCGTGAAATCTCCCGCATGGATGAGATAGTTCCTGCAGGGATTGCATGTGCAAGTATTTCGGAGTGGTCCTTTGCCTCGGTATAGACACGGAAGTGCTGACCGTACTTGTAGCCGGACCGCGGATAGTATCCTAGATTCTTGAAAAAGTGGAACAGCTGCAGTTTCTCTGCGAACTCGGAATCGCCGGTTGTAGCCAGCGTGCAGTACTCTTCCTTCGAGATGGGCGGATTCAGGGTAAGATATCCCTTTTCCATGAGCCATGCCGTTTCAACGGAAGAAAGATACAGCCGTGTTGCATCCATCATGGTTCCGATCCAGTTCTTTTCCAGAGTTGCACAGCAATCGCCGGTTATGAACGGTTGTGTTCCGGTCAGGAGTCCGGTAAGTCCCGTCGGGATTTCTTCTGTTTCCTGTGGGGTCAGTGTCGGTAACCGGATTTCATAGTAGGTGATCTCGTTTTCATCATCAAGGACAGCAAGAACGAACTGTTTGCGCATATTCATGGCTGTCTTTGTTTCACGGATCAGTTCCCCGAAATCGATGAGATCGCGTTCGCAATGTACGCGAAGGAGATACCTTGACTGTCCTTTACCCGGTCGCTGTCCGCGGGGGAAGATACGGAATGCCGCAGGAGACGACGTCTTTGCCGCCGATCCCACGGTGATGACATATCCGCGTTCCCTGATATCGCGGTATACGATGAAATTGCGCAAGAACGACGGTGTTTTTGCACATTCGGCTAGGAGGGAATCAAAGGTGTACCCTTCCAGTTCGATTTTTCCACGTGCTGTCAGATAGAGAGCTTCGCTTGGATCGAGACGCAGGCGTCCGTCCTTTTCGATTCTGCCGTAGCCGTTTTGGTCGTAGAGTACCGCTGTTTCCTCAGGAGCGATACAGCACGTCCCGTCGAATAATGTCTTCACGCGTGTACTATATATATGAGTACTAGGTGATAAACAGTTCCCATTGACTGTATACTGTTTTGTCCGCATTTATGGGAAGAAAAATGAGTTTTTGGAGAAATTATCTTCTCAATCTCAGCAGGACTGCGGCTGCGCCGAGGCCGAGTACAAGACCGGCAAGCGGTGCGGGAGACTCCTGCGTAGATGTTGCGGGAGCCTCAGTATATGCCGGTGTCGCCTCAGCTACTGAGTCGTCTGGAAGTGTGATGGTATCTTCCGTCTGAGGTGTGACGGTGGGTGATGGAGTGGCTGCCGTCGGTTTTGCTGTTGGGGTTCGTGTGGGGACCGGCGTTGTTGCCTTGGATACTGTGAGTGTTACGGAATTATCGGCACTTTTTACGGTAAAGTGGGCTGCATTGCCATACATGTAGGGTGGGGCGAGGTTGGAGAACCCGTTTGCACTGCCGCTCTGGAAGACCGGGGTTGCGGTCCATACGCCAAGATCGTATCCGGCGAGACTGTCCTTGAATTCTATGGTGTTTCCGACGCGGGTTCCGACAATCTGGGTGAACGATCCGTCCGGATTGGTTAGTGCGATACCCGTTACCTTGCAGGTTCCGCCAAGGGTTGCCGGTACCGAGAGTTTGATGTTGTATGCGGTTGTCGCGGTATTTCCGATGAGCATCCCTATAGGGGTGGAGAAATCACCTTTCAGATACATATATCCGGATACCAGAACGGACGGGTACTTGACATCTATGCGATATCTTGTGTCTCCGATGGTCTTTCCATAGGTTCCTGCAAGGGAAGATGTTGCTGCCGAGGATGCCCGGTCCGAAATATAGTAGTGCGTCGCATCCTCCTGCGTGAAGGAGACGGAGTTTCCGGTCAGAGCATTCGTCCACCCGTATTCGTTTCCGGCGATGGGGACGGATCCGCGATTTTCGTAGAGTGCATTGAGATACACGTCTCCCAGACTGATTTCATTCAATGCAGCGACCGTGCCGATGCCGGCCCCGCAGAGTATCAGAAGCAGAATGCCGAGACAGAGCGGAACGAGTTTCCTGCCCGCTTTCTTTATTGTTATCATGACTGAGTGTATTGTCATCCGAGATTTTAATTGTTGGCAACCGGGAAAAAATCGGCATTTCCGCGAAAAAGGGCACGATGTGCAGAACAAAAGACCTATACATCCACCGAACAAATTAATATGCATACCATAAGGAGAATAGAAAACCATGAGTGATCAACCTGAAGGATGCGATGGACACTGTGATACCTGTTCATCCAAGACAGATTCATGTCAGCAGAAACCGAAGAAAGCCGATATCAGCGTCAAGCACGTCGTGCTTGTTCTTTCCGGTAAAGGCGGTGTCGGTAAGAGTACCGTCTCCGTAAACCTTGCCTATGCACTGTCGAATCATGGATACCAGACCGGACTGCTTGATCTTGATATCCACGGTCCGTCGATTGCAAAGATGCTCGGTATCGAGGATCTCCGTCTCCAGGGAATCGGCAACAAGATCATGCCGATCAAGGTGACCGGATCCCTGAAAGTCGTCTCGATGGCACTGCTCTTGAACGAGACCGACAGCCCGGTTGTCTGGAGAGGACCGATGAAGGCCGCAGCAATCCAGCAGTTCCTCGGCGATGTCGACTGGGGAGATCTCGACTTCCTTGTCTGCGATCTGCCGCCGGGAACCGGAGATGAAGCACTCAATATCGTTACCTATGCACCGAACGTGGAAGGAGCAGTTATTGTAACTACCCCGCAGGATGTTGCAGTTCTCGATTCTACCAAGGCAATCAAGTTCATCGAAATGATGGAGCTTCCAGTACTCGGTATTGTTGAAAACATGTCCGGTCTTATCTGCCCGCACTGTGGAGAAGTTCTGGATGTCTTTGGCCGCGGCGGAGGACAGAAAGCTGCAGAGAAATACAACGTCCCGTATCTCGGTGCAATCCCGCTTGATATCGATATGAGAAAGGCAGGCGATGAAGGCAGACCGTTCATCCTGAAGAAACCGGGAGATACGAGCGGTGATGTTACTCGTGCAGCGGTCGATACCGTGATGGAAAATCTCATTGCTGAAATCGAGAAACGCGAAAACTGAAGTTCTATGAAAGTTCTCATTGCAGAGTATACGGTCTTCAACAATCCGTACCTGGCTCCGGAGGGAAAAGCCATGGTCGAAGTTCTGCGCAGGAGTTTCGAGAAGTGCGGGTATGAAGTTGTCATGCCGTCAGCAGGTTCCGACTTCAATGCGGAAATCGCACGGCTTGCACCGGACTGTGATTACGGTATCGTAATCTCTCCCGATGCACTCCTTTCCAAATTCACGCATACACTGGAACTGGCAACGCATAATGTCGGTTCCGATAGTACTGCGGTTGCAGTGGCGGCAAACAAGCGTCTGACCTCCAAATTGCTTGCATCCCGTGGTATTCTTGTGCCCAGGGAAGTAGGTCCCGAATATGCAGGCAAACGCGTCATCAAACCCGTGAAAGGCGAAGGATCCGTCAATGTCCGTATCGCAAAGGACGGAGAAATGCCGAAGAGTGATGAGATGTCGGTCGAATACATCGAAGGCGAACATTACAGCGTCAGTCTTGTCGGAAGCCGTGTTGTTGGAGAAGCATGCGGGTTCTACAGCGGTCTCCCGCCGGTCATCCTGACGGTAAACCGTCAGAAATCGTTTGTTGATGATATGGGCAAATTCCAGTATGCCGGTGGTGAAACGCCGGTGCACCCGCCGCAGGAAAAAGCCATGGTTGCAACTGCAGCGAAGACCATCGAAGCATTGGGTTGTCAGGGATACACCGGTGTCGACATGGTCGTTTCCGGTGATGATATCTATGTTGTCGATGTCAATCCCCGCCCGACGATGAGTCTTGTCGGTATCACGCAGGTAATCCAGGAAGAAATCGCCGATGTACTACTGAAGGCAACTGTGGGTCTTCCACCGAAAGAGGTCCATTTCAATGGAAAGAAAGCTGTTTTTGACGAAAAAGGAGTTATTACAATAACATGATTGGAATTGACGTTGGCGGTGCCAATTTAAAAATAGTTGACGAGGCTGGGGTCCATATCCATTATTGCCCGTTATGGAAGGAATCGCCGCTTGCTGATATCCTGGCGGAATACGCTGGAGAAAAGGCTGCAGTTGTCATGAGCGGCGAACTTGCCGACGGTTTTTTCAACAAGTCGGAAGGAATCTCTTTTATTGTCGATGCTGTCAGGAAATCGTTCCCTGATGCACGATTCTATGGTATGGATGGTGCATTCCATTCGGATGCCTGTCATGAACTCGCAGCTGCCAACTGGCTGGCTTCTGTTGCGTATCTGCGCAAACGCTATCCGCAGGGAATGATGCTTGATATCGGTAGCACTACTGCAGATATCGTGCCGTTTTGCGGATTCGAAAAGCTCATTGGTATGACGGATACCCTGCGCTTGCAGGCAGGATATATGGTATATACAGGGATGCTCCGCACTCCTGTCGCCACGCTTGCATCGTCGGCGAATGTGAACGGAATTCCTACGCCGTTTTCGACAGAATATTTTTCCTGCAGTGGAGATGCACATTTTGTTCTCGGAAACATCGGTGTCGAAGAATATACAGCGGCAACTCCGGACGGCAAGGAAGTATCGCGTGAAGCATGTCTGCGCCGTCTGTCACGTACCGTCTGTGCCGATCTGGAAGAAATCGGTGAGTCTGGTGCCGTAGCGATTGCGGAAGCATTCTGGAAAGCACAGCAGAAACTCGTCTGCGATGCAGTTGCCAGAGTGAAGAAGGAGGCAAATGCGGATACTGTGCTTGTCGGTGGAATCGGGTCGAAGACTTTCGCTCCGCTTGTCGGCGGTATCGATCTTACCGCAGAACTTCATATCCCAGCAGATGCACTGCCCGCCTACGCGGTGCGTGAACTTGCTTTAGAGGAGAAATGACTCGCCCGCGGATTCTTCTGACCAACGATGATGGAGTCAACTCTGTAGGAATCTGGGCAGCGTATGAAGCGCTCTCTGCATTTGCTGATGTCACGGTGTGTGCCCCGGCAGTTCAGCAGAGTGCAGCAGGCAGATCCATTTCGATTTTTGATGCACTGAGAATGAACGAGGTGATTATCAATGGTCATATCGCATATGCAGTCGGAGGAAAACCGGTGGATGCCCTTCTGCTCGGTTTGTATGGGCTTAAATGCAAACCGGACATGGTGGTTTCCGGTGTCAATATCGGAGAAAACATCTCGACCGAATCCGTCACGACTTCCGGGACCGTCGGTGCCGCGATGGAAGCGGTTAATCAGGGAATTCCTGCGATTGCATTTTCCATGGAAATGGCCAACGATGGCGACAAATTCTCGGATCCGCGTACACACAAAATTGATTTCACGCAAGTGAAGAAAGTCATCTCAGACCTGGTTCCATTCTATCTCCGGGAAGGCTTTCCGAATGGAGCCCAGCTGATCAATGTGAACATTCCTGCATGCGAAATGAAGGGGTATAAGGCGACGAAACTTGCACCGCGTATCTTCGATACTTCGGTTGAAAAAAGATTGGATCCCCGTGGAAAACCGTATTACTGGATTTGTGGAGACATATTGTCGGAAGGTGCGGAAGATACCGATGTCTATGCCCTTCAGCACGGATATGTATCGGTAACACCGCTTACGCTGGATAATACGGCGTTTGCGGCATGTGATAATACAGAATCCCAGCTTCACCGTGCCGGGTTTCTCTGATTGGATTGGGTTCTCCCCAATCTGATTGAACCGTTTCCTTTTTTATCTAATAACTACAATGTATAGTGGTACTGTGCGAGGGTAGCCAAGCCAGGCCAACGGCGCCAGACTTAAGATCTGGTCTTCAGTAGTTCATGGGTTCGAATCCCACCCCTCGCATTTTTTCTTTTCTTTCATCAGGATTCCCGTAGTGTAGTGGTCAATCATTCCGGCCTTTGGAGCCGGAAACGGCGGTTCGAATCCGCCCGGGAATA
>DALTWN010000067.1 GCA_029987045.1 Methanocorpusculum sp. | reverse complement strand
CCTTGTTCTGGAGGTCTTCCGGAACTTCAAACATCTGGTAAATTTTACCCATAGTAATCACTTCACTCAAAGGACTGTTCATTATGAAACGTCCTTCTCATAGCTCATCAGCGGTTATGAAAAATGAAAGCCATTTTCAATGGTCCGTTAAGAGTACTCTACATATTGTCTCTATGAGGGTTTAAAGGTATGTGGATGCCAATTTCAGCAGAAAACTCTCGGGATTCTGATAATAATCGTGTTATTTTGCGAATAATCGTTATTTTTGTGGGGTATATTGCGGATTATTCGGATTTTAATGATTTTTTGATGCGTTTGACCGCCCGTGCCATTTTGAAAGCATCGGAGGCTCGTACATTGGATTGGGTTCCTTGTTTCCAGATTACCGGAACTTCGTCAATACGGTATCCATCGTGCAATGCACGTGCGAGAATTTCGGTATCCCACGTCCATCCGCGTTCATGAGTCTTGGCATCTAGGACGCGAAGGACCGGTGTTTTGAATCCTTTGAATCCGCATTGGAAATCTGAGACGGAAACATCCAGGTTGTGCCTGACATAGGAAATGTATGTTCTGCTGACCAGTTCACGGAGCATGCTCCGGCGGACACAGGCATCGGCATTGATGCGTGTTCCGATGACGATATCACACCGATCATGCTGCAGATGTTCGACCAGTTCTTTGAGGTGTTTGAGATCGGTGGATAGATCGACATCAAAGAAACAGAAGATATCTCCCTGTGCACAGGCAAGAGCATCGGATATGGCTCCGCCTTTTCCCCGTCGTATATCTGAATGACAGTGGATGATTCGTGCGTCGGATGCGGCAAATGATTCGATAACCGATACACATTCCGGCCCGTCGGAAGAAATGATGAGTTCGAAATCCGGTGTGATCTCGGATGCTGCCTGAAGTACTCTGGGGACGGCTGCCTGGAACAGTTCGCGTTCCGCAAGTACAGGAATAGCAATCGACAGCAACATTTTCTGAAATATATTTCCAGTTCCCTCTAGATAAATCAGCAGGATAGTTCGGGGTTATGGGGAAATCCGATAGATTTCCGTACCGTTGGCGGAGAACACAGATTCAAGGCCAGTCTTGGGAAGTGAGACGGCGTATCGGGATTTTTCTACTTCACCTACGTAGAGGTAGGTAACACCGTATTTTTCCATCAGATAAATGGTAAATCCGGGATTTTCATACATCTGTTGGAGATCGGTGGATACCTCATCTACGGAAGCCATGCCGGTTCGCCATCCGCTTTCGTGGCCAGCCCATCCAAGCGGTGTTGACAACCCCGTCATCGCGGATATCCGTGAAGAATACGTGTAGGAGATACCTGCAGCTTCAGCTACAATATCGGATGGATCTGCATGTTCTTTCAGCCAGGCGATACCGAGCGCATCACCCGGATGTTCGGTGGACAGCCAGTCGCTTCCATCGAGAGTTCCGCCGTTATAGACGTTAATGGCAGCTCCACCTCCTGCAAGCAGAAGAACCAATATGACATAAATGACGGAAACCACGGTAAGGAACCGTTTTCTCGAAACCCCGGCAAACCTGCCGCGGATCCAGCGTGGAATCATGATGAAACAGGAAGTTCCGAGAATGAACCATGTGGTGAATCCTATCTTGAACACCGTATTCATACGATAGTAATCCGCGCCCATGTAATCTTTGATGTAGAATAATTCCATCAGTATGAGAAGCAGGCACCCGAAAGCTGCAAGGAAGGTGTCGGCGAATTTTTCCTTTTTCAGGACAAGGAGGAGGAAACAGAAGAGTGCAACTCCCAATGCACCGTATCCGAAGAAGAAGAGTGCTATCGGGATGATGACCAGCCAGGGGAACTTTTTCAGTGTTTTTAATCCGTCTAAAAGAATAATCAGGAGGAAGATACCCCAGACTCCCAGAAATTCAAGCAGATTGGAGGGGGTGGTGACGAATCCGATTCCGGTAATGGATAATCCTCCTGCAGATACCAGGGTGATGAGGAACAGGCCATAGGAGAGAAGAGAAATAATCGGAACGAGAATCAGGGGAAGAAGTTCATGAACAGGAATGCCGAGCAGAGAGGGTCTGGTATGGTCGTTTTCTTTTCTGCAGATTACCCAGACGATAATGGCCGCTATAATGTAGAGCAGCGCATACACCATGACATCCCAGGAGTTCATGACAGGCATGGTTCCAAGAGATATTGCAAGAAGGATTGCAAGGAGATATTTCCCGTAAGTTTTCAGTTCTCTCCGCTGTGTCAGAAGGACCAGCAGCAGACAGATGAAGGTCAGCTGATTGAAACATCCGAGAACATGTGCATGCGGATCTCCCCACAGGAAAGAGAACAATGGATACTCATTGATGGTCGTACCGGCGCCAATAACCCGTGTTGAGTTCCACAGTGCCAGTGTCACTCCGTTTCCGAGAATCAACTGGATGAAGAGTGCAATGTTTGGAATGATCAGTACAAGAAGCGGGATCCATGCTCTGCGCCGGTCGAAGAGGAGTTCTCCGATAGAGAATGCTGCAACTGCAGCGAGGCCGAACACCAGCGGGAGCATCAGGTTGAATACGACCGTCGATGTACCGCATGCGAGAATGCCGAGAACTCCTGTCATCCAGTGTCCAAGATAATAATAGACGGTTAACGGAGCTCCACCGAACCATGCATCCGCGGGTGCGACGACCGGGTTGTTCATGATACTGCCGAGTATAGCCGCATCCATGAATTTTTCACCGCTGACAACGATACCCGGATATGCGAACCGTACGGCAAGAATCAATACAAATCCTGCAAGGAATATGATATCGAAGATGGCATTCGCTTTGATTTCAGACCAGAGAATCTGTTTTTTCCATACGGCGATTCCGAAGAGGATTGCGAATGGAATGAGGGATAGCTGAACGGGGAGATGGGCAATGCCGAGGTACCAGGAAATAAGGGTCAGCAACAGAACTGAAATGGGGTAGGCAAGTCCATAACTGATTTTCGGCAGTGCCGGACGAAGATACGGATAGACTGCAAGCTGACAGAATTTGACGATGAGAAGAAGAAGCAGTATGGTCAGTACCGGAACGTCAATTGTCACTGGTCTCTACCTTCGTTGCTTTCTTTCCTTCTCTGAAGAGTTTCTTCATGAGTCCTACGGACCATTCGCCGAAGACGATCAGAGAAATGATACCGCCGATGATGGTTATGATGTTCTTGATCAGGTGATCGAGAATTGGAATCAGTGTGGCGAATACTGCCGGCACTCCGCCGAATGAGAACACAATCGTCATCGCAGCCTCATAGGTTGCGATTCCTCCGGGTGTAATGGGAATCGCTTTTACCAGATTGCCGATAACAACTGCGAAGAGCACCAGGAAGAAGTTGATGTTCTGGCCGAACATGAGTCCCGAAATCCAGCAGATGACAACATCCATCAGCCAGATGACTATGGATATTCCCGTCAGATGCAGGAACGTCCGTGGTGATGAAGAGACCTGTCTGAACTGTGCGAAGATTTCGAGAATTTTTGCAAGGAGTTTGTTCTCGGTATGCGCATTACGCATGAGCACCAGAAACAGAACGCCGATGGCACCCATGATAATCACCCCGATGATTACCCAGGTAAACCAGGACTGTTCTTCAGGAATCAGGGTAATCAGGAATGGTATGGCGAAGAGACCGAGAACTGCAATGGTCAGAATATCATAGACGCGTTCTGCAATCAGTGAAGTGAATCCGGATGTATATGTCGTCTGCTTCTCGTGCTTGAGAATGAACATTCTGACAAAGTCGCCAAGACGTGCGGGAACGATGATGTTCGCTGTCTGCGAGACAAAGATACAGGCAGTCGAGAACGGGACGGAAACTCTCGTTCCAAGCCGGCTTAATATTGTCTTGTACCGGCAGCCGCGCAGGAACCATGCCCCGACGCAGATTACCGATGCAGCTGCAAGAAGTAACGGCCAAAGGGGGACTACTGCTGCAAGTGCTGTGCCGATATCATCCCATACACGTGACAGCATATAGACAAGAATACCTACTGCTATCAGGACCGGTATGACAATGGCACAGATTTTTTTCCACATGTTAGTGTCGCAGTCTCCGCCGAAGCTTGAGGATATCTTTACCCATCGATGTCACGTCTTTCATACGGACGGTGGTTCCGGGTCCCTGTGTCCAGTGGATCGGGAATTCTTCGACCCTGAGTCCTTCATGCTCTGCAAGAACCAGTGACTCGGTATCCCAGAACCAGTGCGGTGCTTCAATTTCTGTGATCAGGTGCTTGAGGACTTCCGTTTTGTATGCCTTGAATCCGCACTGATGATCGCAGAGATTGCTTTTCAGCAGTTTGCGAACGAGGAAATTGTAGCTTCTGCTGGCTATTTCACGATCCGTAGACCGGGTAATTTCACTGGATTTCATCAGACGCGATCCGGTGACCACATCGGCGCCGTTTTCAATACGCGAAAGAAGTTCCGGCAGATGTTCCAGAGATGTTGCGAGGTCTACATCATAGTAACAGAAGATATCTCCCTGTGCAATAGCAAGTGCGCGGTTCAGTGCTTTTCCCCGGCCTTCACGAACATCGGAATGGAGGTGGATTACCCGCGAATCTTTTGCGGCCCATTCGCCGGCGGTTTCTTTCGTACCGTCAGTGGATGCATCTTCGGCGACGATCAGTTCGAATGGTCTGCCGAATGCTTCGAGTGCTTTCAGTGATTCGGGAATCGCTCGCATCAGTGCAGTATTGTCATTGTATACGGGAATTACGACGGTTACGAAACTCATTGGTTCATCACCAGATCTGCAATGTTACGTCCTGCTTTAATGGATCCTTCCATACTGCGTTCCGGATAGTTTTCAGCAGAGAACATTCCGGCAGAGTAACAGGATGGTCCTATTTTTACCGGAGGAATCCGTTTGCGGTATCCGGTTTCGAAGACCGGTCCAGCGAGGGGTTCAAGGTACAGGTTTGCATGGTTGATTTCGGAAAACTCAATCTTGAACCGTTTGCAGAAATCATCCAGCATGTCTTTTTCCAGAGTCGGAGACGGTGTTCCCGAGAAATAGGAAGCCAGATAGACGACATGCTCTCCGTACCATTCATAGGGTGCAAAATTCGTATGGACGACAACTGCACCATAGGGTGCTTTGTCTCCCATGTTTGTCCAGTAGATTCCATTACATGGATCGCGTTTTAACCCAAGAGTCATACATGCCGAACCCTGATATGGAACATCTATAGTCGTGACGACGGACGGGTCTTTCATGAGTTTTTTCAGTGTCTGTGGGGGAATAGTGGAAATAAGCACATCAAAGTCCTGCCCGTTGATTCTCCATTTGTTATTGATGTATTCGATGGATTCAGCTGGCGTATTTTTTAAAATTCTGCAGTTTTTCTTTTCCAAAGCAGCACTGAACGCATCAATAAACCGCCCCCATCCGCCGCGAAGATATCCCAACCGTTCTCCTTCCGCTCCTCTGTCCGACCGGATGGCAATTCTGCTCATAAGCCAGGCAGCAGAGACTGATCCTGCACGTTCGCCGAACTTGCTTCGCAGGAGCGGCATGAAGAAAGCATTATAGATGCCGTCTCCGAGTTTTTCACGCAGATAGGTCTCTGCCTGAATAGTATCCAGTTTTTCGGCATCGAATCCGCGTGACCGCAGAACGAACAGCCCCAGTCTTATTTTCTGGCCCAGGGACAGTGCACTCCATTTCATGATTTCCATCGGAGTGGTTACCGGTTCCAGTCTTCCGTTTGCGACATATCCGGTGGATCCTTTCAGCCACAGGAGATCATTACGTAATCCGAACGTATCTAGCAGTCTGAATAACTCGTTATCTCCTGAAAAACAGTGATGGTAGAGGGTTTCCAGGTGGTATTTTCCATAGTCTGCAGATGCGAGACATCCGCCGATTTCGGAATTTTTCTCGAAGATGGTGCATGTGGCGGTATCTGATAACGCATACGCTGCTGTAAGCCCGGTGAGTCCGGCTCCGAGAATTCCAATTTCCATTGTATATATTACTTCTCTCCCAAAGATAAGAAAGTTTTTGACTAATACTT
>DALTWN010000066.1 GCA_029987045.1 Methanocorpusculum sp. | reverse complement strand
CCGGCTCTTGGCGATGCAGGGGACCACCCCCCCAATTCCGGTTTGATTGACGGTGAGTGGATTCACGGAAGAGGAACGTCCGATATGAAAGGCGGATGTGCCGCAGTTCTCACCGCCGCAAAAGAGTATGCCGATGCGGGAGAGTTGCAGAATGTATCGTTTGCCTTTGTCTGCGACGAAGAAAACGGCGGACCCATGGGAGTACGAAGACTCATCCGGGAAAAGATCCTTCACCCCTGCGACTGTCTGCTCGCAGAACCGACACCGTATCAGGCACCCTGCATCGGACAAAAGGGCCTCTATCGTGCCCAGATAACCTTCCATGGAACTCCGGCACATGCATCACTCTATCCCATCGTCGGAAACAGTGCAGTCATGCAGGCAGGAGAATTCCTTACGAAACTGCCTGCCATACATGCGAAGGAATGGCCGGCGCCCACACCCGAGATGGCCGAACTGCTTGACTATTCTGCAAAAATCGCAACCGAAGACCGGAAACAGGACTGCAGTAATCTGTTCACCCATATCTCCTATAACCCCGGTCTGATTTCCGGCGGGGAAAAGGACAATATCGTCGCGGAAAAGTGCCAGGTGTCACTCGACTTCCGTCTGCCCTGGGGCGTGGACATCGATGCACTGGAACGTGAAATCATATCCATGGTTCCCGGAAACGCTGAACTTGTCCGCGACTCCACCGCAAATGCTTCGCTTACGGATCCGAAATCGAAGATCGTGACCGCAACCTGTGCAAGTATCAGTGAAGCCTATCATATCGACAGCAAACCGATGGTCCAGTGGGCCGCATCCGATGCACGGGCAATGCGTCTCGAAGGCATCAATGCCATCGAGTACGGCCCGGGTCTTCTGGAAACCATCCACGGGGTCAACGAAAAGATATCCATCAGCCAGCTGAAAACGGCTGTAGAAATATACAAGGGAGTTATCCGGAGGTATCAGTAACATGGAAAAAATCATCAAACCGCTCGCATCATGGAAAGGCCAGGACAGATTCTTCGGCGAAGTCAAATCGACCCTGACCGCCATCTTCCTTTCAGGAGGATGCTCCTGGAACCGCTGCCGCATGTGCGGGTATAAGAACGACCGCGATACCAGCGCGGAACTCATCCAGAACATGAAAGCACAGGTTTCCTGGCTCGGCGACAATTTCACCGCCGACGAATACGAGCTTGCCAAGATATTCACCTCCGGCAGTGTCTTTGATTCACACGAAGTTCCGCTCGAAGTGCTTGACACCTTCGGCACGTTCTTCAAAGGGAAACCGCTCGTTGCTGAATCACGCTGTGAATATGTTACCAAAGATGCGATCGAACGGCTGCTTTCCACGCTCGATGCCGGACAGGAACACCCCCTGACCGTCGCTATCGGTCTTGAAACCACAAATGATGCAATCCGCGAAAAATCCATTGATAAAGGAAATACCTTCGCCGATTTCAAGAAAGCCGCGGAGACCGCACATGCATGCGGTGCGTCCGTAAAAGCATACCTGATGATGAAACCCCTGTTCCTGACCGAAAAGGAAGCTATGGAAGATATGGCAAAATCGATAAAGGAAGTTGCCCCGTATGCGGATATGATTTCCATGAATCTGTGTACTGTCCAGGGACGGACCGAACTGGAACAGTACTGGCGAAAAGGTGCTTTCAGACCGCCGTATCTCTGGTCAGCCGTCAAGGTTCTGCTGGATGCCGATACATTCGTTTCCTGCGATCCGGTCGGCGGCGGATTCACCCGCGGACCGCACAACGGCGACAAACAGATCGAAGGATGTCTTGACAAGGAAATCGTCGCCGCAATCAACGAATATTCCCTGACTGCAGACAAGAAAGTGCTGCAGAACGTCTGGGATGCAGGTGAATCCTGCAGAGACGAGTGGCAGTTTGTTCTTGACAACGAGACGTCATGGAACATGCCGCTTACTCATTAACTTCCCTTTTTTTCGCTACCATTTATAGGAACGAACGCCAATATTACATAGTTTATGAATCCGGAAGGACGCTCTGTATCAAACATGATGCGTATCATGGCAAACCGCATTGATACCATTGCAACCTCCATCAATCAGGATGAAGTTGCTGCATTCATCAGTGGAATTTTCGCCGCAAAACGTATCTATGTCATTGGAGCCGGCAGATCGGGACTTGTTGCAAAATCGTTTGCAATGCGTCTCATGCATACCGGCTTTGTCTCCTACGTTGTAGGAGAGACCATTACCCCTGCTGTCGAAAACGGCGATCTCCTTGTCGCATTCTCGGGATCCGGCAACACCAAATATGTTGCAGATATCGCTGAGACCGCAAAGAGCATCGGGGTCAAGATTGCACTGGTTTCTTCAAACCAGGATTCGCGTGTAGGCAAGATTGCCGACTATTTCATCAAAATCGAGACACAGCGTGACCCGATTCAGCATGATACCCACGAATATGAAATCCGTCAGATGCTTGGTGCATACCGCTCGTTTGCACCTCTTGGAACCATCTTCGAGACCACGTCGCTTATCTTCAGTGACGCAGTGATTTCCACCATCATGGAACTCAAGAAGATTGATGAAAGCGAGCTGAAGAGACGGCACACCAATATCGAGTAATTCATTATGGACAAATTCGCAAACCGAGTAACCTCCATTGATATTTCCGGAATCCGGAAAATGTTCGAAGCTGCAGGACCGAATGCCATCAACATGGGACTCGGCCAGCCTGATTTCGACACGCCGAAGAATATCAAGGATGCAGCCATCCGTGCCATCAATGACGGTAAGACCGGATACACCAACAATGCCGGTCTTGACGAACTCCGCATCGCAATTGCCGACAAACTGAAGCGGGAAAATGGTCTATCCTACCAGAAAGAGAACATTCTGGTTACCGCAGGGGGGTCTGGGGCACTCAATGCGGCAATATCTTCGCTCATTGAAGACGGAGAAAAAGTCGTTTTCAACAACCCGGGATTTGTCTCCTACGGATCACTGGCAATTCTTGCCGGCGGAACTCCCGATCCAGTCCCGCTGCTACCTGATCTGCATCTAGACGTTGAAACACTTAAAGAGCATTTTGCCGATAAGAAGACCAAGGTCATGGTTCTCAACAGTCCGGCGAATCCTACCGGCATGGTAGAAAAACCGGAAACCATCAGGGCTGTCGTCGAAAGCGCTGCAGACTACGGGGTCACTGTTCTCTCGGATGAAGTCTATGAAAAATTCTGTTACGGCGATACAAAGTTCGTTTCAGCCGCAACATTCGGCGACAATGTCGTCACCATCAATGCCACGAGCAAAACCTATGCAATGACCGGATGGAGAATCGGATTCATGGCAGGATCGGCAGACCTGGTCGGTCAGGCTGTCAAGATCCAGCAATACTCTCTTGCCTGTCCCACATCAATTGCACAGTATGCAGCCCTTGAAGCATATACCGGAGATCAGAGCTCGATTGCCGTCATGAAAAAAGAATATGAAGCCCGCCGCAATCTTCTGATCAACGGTCTGCATGACATGGGTATCGAAGTCGCAATGCCGGAAGGAGCGTTCTATGCATTCCCGAAACTCGATGTGGACACGGTCATGAAAATCGTCGCCGCAGATGTCATAATTACTCCGGGGTCTGCATTCGGAACCCTGGGTGAAGGATACGCACGCATGAGTTACGCCACATCACAGAATAATATCAAAGAAGCACTCAAACGCATAAAAACGGTCGTGAACTAACTATGGAAATCAAAGAAATTAACGCATTACTGGAAAAGCTTTCAAACGCCACCGGAACTTCCGCACATGAAACCGGTGTAGCTGCCATCATCAGAAAAGAGATCGAAGGATACGTCGATGAAATCAAAACCGACAAGATGGGGAACCTGATTGCCATCAAGAAAGGTGACGATTTCAAGATCATGCTTGCCGCACACATGGATGAAATCGGTCTGATGGTTCAGTACATCGACGAACGCGGATTCCTGCACTTCGTCGGTATCGGCGGATGGTACAACCCGACCCTCGTATCCCAGAGAGTCGTTCTCCACGGTGAAAAGGGCGATGTCGTCGGTGTTCTCGGCATGAAACCGCCGCACGTCATGAATGAAGCAGACCGCAAGAAACCGATTGAGATGAAGGATCTCTTCATTGATGTCGGCGCCCACAATCCGGAAGAAGTCGAAGCACTCGGTATTGTCGTCGGCACCACCGCAACCATCGACCGCAACTACACGCCGCTGAACGGCACCATTGTAACCGGCAAGGCACTCGACAACCGTGCAGGCTGCGCAATGCTGATCGGAGCCCTCAAGGAGATGCAGACAAAGCATACCATCTATGCAGTCTTCACCGTTCAGGAAGAGATCGGTCTTCGCGGGGCAAAGACCAGTTCCTATACCCTCAACCCTGACATCGCCATTGCAACCGATGTCACCATTCCGGGAGACTCTCCGGGAATCGAACGCCGCGAAGCTCCGGTCTTCTTAGGCGAAGGTGTCGTTGCCTGTTTCGTTTCCGCAAGCGGCAGAGGACACATGGCAGACCCGAGAGTTCTTGCCTGGTTGAAGAAGGTTGCAAAGAAGAACAATATCAAACTCCAGGTCGAAGTCGGCGACGGCGGAAACACCGATGCATCCGCAATCCAGTACGAACGCGGAGGAATCCCGTCGATTCCGTTATCTGTACCGGCACGCTACATCCACTCTCCGGTCGAAGTCATCGATCTGCAGGATCTGCAGGGAGCGATCAACCTCCTTGTCCACGCAGTCAAGACGAAACCGGAACTCTAATTTTTCATTTTTTTCAAAATATTGATAACATATCCCCATAAATTACCCATATTTTCATCATTTGCATCTGAAATTCCCAAAAATCAACTCTGTTTTTCTCTGTCGCTCGTTTTCCAGAAAAGGAATGGTTCTATATCAGTGGAGAGCATATACTATACCGATTATCGTGACCTATAAAGTACTTGTTTCAGACCCACTGGCAGCAGAAGGCGTCGCGATTCTGAAAGACTTCTGCGAAGTGGATGAAAAGGCTGACCTCTCGGAAGACGAACTGGTCAAAATCATCGGCAACTACGATGCACTTATCGTACGTTCCGGAACCCAGGTAACTGCACGCATCATTGAAGCGGCAGACAAAATGAAATATATCGGCCGTGCCGGAGTCGGCGTTGACAATATCGATACCGAAGCCGCAACCAAGAAAGGTATTATCGTTTCAAATGCACCGGAAGGAAATACGCTCGCTGCGACCGAACACACCATCGGTATGATGATGGCTCTTGCCCGCAACATTCCGCAGGCAACTGCATCCCTCAAGAAAGGAGAATGGAAACGTTCAAAGTTCATGGGCAATGAAATGAACGGCAAGGTTCTCGGTGTCGTCGGATTCGGCAGAATCGGCCGTGAAGTCGCAAAACGTGCACAGGCACTTGAAATGACCGTCATTGCATACGATCCGTTCATCCCGGCAGAGGTCGGAGCGGCAATGGGCGTTGAAATGATGAGCGTCGCAGAACTCTTCACCAAAGCAGATGTCATCACCGTCCACACCCCACTGATTCCGTCCACCACCCACATGGTCAACACTGAATCCATCAAGACCATGAAAGACGGCGTACGCCTGATCAACTGTGCCCGCGGTGGGATCATCGACGAGAAGGCACTCTATGATGCACTCGTTTCCGGCAAAGTCGCAGGAGCTGCACTCGATGTCTTCGAGACCGAACCGCCAACAGATTCACCACTGCTCAAGCTCGATAACGTCATTGTCACCCCGCACCTTGGCGCATCCACGGTCGAAGCACAGAAGAACGTCGCCATTTCCGTTGCACACCAGTGTATCGATGTCTTAAAGGGCGGATCCGCAAAGAGCGCTGTCAACGCACCGCTCGTCGCACCGGAACTCAGAAGCAAAGTCGATGCATATGCAGACCTTGCAGAAAAGATGGGACACTTGGCTTCCCAGATTGCAGACGCACCGATTACTGAAGCAGAATTCGCATACCTCGGTGAAGTCTCCGAACTCAAGCAGAACCTGAAATACGTCACCAGACTCGGTGTCAAGGG
>DALTWN010000065.1 GCA_029987045.1 Methanocorpusculum sp. | reverse complement strand
ACAGAAATGCCTTTATATTGTCAAAATAAGACATAATACATAATGAATATTTTTGCAGTTTACTGCAGAAATCTTCAATAGGATTTTCCATGGAAATCAGACGCGACGCATATCTTCAGCAGCTCATCGAACGGCAGCATAATGGCCTGATCAAAGTAGTCACCGGACTCAGACGTGTCGGAAAATCATATCTTCTGAATACCATATTCTACCAGTATCTGTTGCGCTCCGGCATTGATGAAGATCATATCATCAGAATTGCATTCGACAACCCGCAGGATGAAGTGTTCACGTCACCAAAGGAATTGTACACCTATATCCGTTCCAGGATACTCGATAGCAGGATGTACTATGTCATCCTTGATGAGGTCCAGCTGCTTCAGAACTTTGAAACAACCCTGAACGGTCTGCTCTATCAGAATAATGTCGATGTGTATGTCACCGGAAGCAACTCGAAGTTTCTCTCCACAGACGTGATCACCGAATTCCGCGGACGGGGCGATGAAGTCCATGTCTATCCCCTCTCGTTTGCGGAATTCATGAGTGTATATCCCAAAGACAAATACGAAGGACTGACCGAGTATCTCATGTACGGCGGTCTTCCTCCGGTAATCCTGCGTGACGGAGACCGGCAAAAGGAAGAGTATCTGAAAACACTCTTCAGAGAAACCTATCTCAAAGACATCATATCGCGGAACAAGATACGAAATACACCAGTTCTTGAAACACTTGTCGATATTCTTGCATCGCAGATCGGATCGCTGACGAATCCGCGCCGGATCATCGACACGTTCAGGAGTGTCGAACATGTCTCCGTCTCACCGAATACCATTCAGGCATATCTTACTGCTCTTGAAGAAGCATACATCATCTCCTGCGCGAAACGGTACAATATCCGCGGCAGACAGTATATCGGATCACCACAGAAGTATTATTTCGAAGACAACGGCCTTCGCAATGCCCGGCTGAACTTCAGACAGTACGAAGATTCCTATCTTCTGGAAAACAGCATCTACACGGAACTGAGACGTCGCGGGTTCAATGTCGATGTCGGGTCGATCGACACCTATGAATCGAATGCCGAAAAGAAATCGGTCCGCAAGCATCTCGAGGTTGATTTTGTCGCCAACTGCGGAAGTAAACGCTACTATATCCAGTCTGCTCTGACGCTGCACAGTCCTGAAAAGGTTGTGCAGGAAAAGAAATCCCTGAAAACGGTAGCGGACAGTTTCAAGAAGATCATTGTAACGGGCGATATCGTCAAGCGCCATACCGACGAGAACGGGATAGTAGTCATGAGTGTCTATGATTTTCTTCTGGATGCTGCCAGTCTTGACGCCTGATTCCCCTCAATCACTCATGATAACGAGGAGTTACATTTTGTAACAAACAGATTCCAGCATTGTTACATTGTGTTACACTCGCCGGATTTACTATAGATTCCCAAGAAATATCTCGAATCTTCGGGGAAAACAAAACTACTAATACGAGAGGGCATAATAGGATAGTAAAAATCTCTGAGGTGAGAGACAGACGATATGTGTTCAGAATCCGAACTTGCTGAAATCCTGAAAGAAGTACGCATCGAAGCAGAGACTGTGTTCCAGGATAGTCTTGATGCGGTAATTCTCTATGGGTCATATGCACAGAAGACAGCGCATGCCGAATCCGATATCGATGTCATGATACGGGTAAATCTCTCCAAGGCGGAGCTTGACCGATACATGATCCCCATCTCGGTATTCGCCAGTCGCCTCGGACTGAAACATGATGTCGTAATCTCCATTCACCTTCAGGATAGCGAAACATTCGATGCCTGGAAAGATATCCTCCCGTTCTATCAGAATGTTGTCCGTTATGGTGTTTCAGTATGATGCCGAATGAACCGTCCCTGCATGAGCTTGCTCTTTTCCGGCTGAATTCTGTAATCATTCACGAATGATATTTTGATGCAAAACCCTCGTCGGCAAGAACTGCCAGCATCCCGTGAAATACCACGTAATCTGCTACAGAAAAGGTCAGAGCCGGAACTCGACGCCGTAGACGGATTCCGGAACGGCGGAATGGATTCGCCACATGTCTTCGGCGGTCACAGTGCCTGCCTGGAGCATGCGCTGCATGGTACGCGGAACCGACCGCGGACCGTTGACGGCGCCGGGACGGGAGTTGTCGTCCATGAAATCGCTTTCCATGGTGAACGCCCGTTTCTCGCGGAACCAGTCGGCGATGAACGGTTCGCGTGACGTGACCGACGGATGCAGCGGCGTATCGCAGGTCGCAAAATGCTTGACGACCTTTGCAGGATCCATGCCGGCGGAACGTGCCATGTCCGCCACATCGCTGCAGCTTCCCGACTCGGCATGAATCTGCAATGCACACCCGCAGTCTGCCGCGAGTTCCAGACCGTGCATCAGCACACGGTTCGACATCGCCCATATCTCGTCAGAGACCGGATAATGCGGTCTGCCGGATTTCAGGCCGATGGCTTTTCCCTCCTGCACGTATTCTGCCGCGACATCCAGTCCGCCCTTCATCAGGTTTTCCGCTTCCTCAAGAGTCATACGGTCGAGCAGCCGGCCTATCTCCGCCGGATGGATACCGCAGATGACCCGGCAGTTGCAGCCGAGGACACGGACAGCTTCTGCATCTTCCAGCGTCTCGTCGAACACGGCGCGGAAATCGTCGGGAGTCTGCGGCACGACCCCGCACGACCATGAGGGAAGCGAGACCAGAACGATATGGGTTCCGCCGGACCGCATGAATTCCTTGACCACATCCGGGCCCCTGCCGGTACGTCTGCACAGATGGAAATGGTCGTCGAGAATAGGAAACTGCGGACCGGTCATGATACCTTACAACCCACAGATCGACCGGAGCAGATCGGCCGCCTGCTGTTCCCGCGGTCCGCCGCATTTCCGGATCAGGTCGAAATCGTAGGCGAGACGGTCCGCAAGTTCCTGATCATGAGTGCGGATATACCGGGTCGCATGCACGGTCGCATCGATGACCGCATCGAATCCGCGGTTGACCCGCCGGATTCCCGGACGCAGCACGATTTCGTCGCCGTCCTGTTCCAGCTCGATCATATAGGTCTGGTCCGTCTCATGCACAATACGGGTCGTATACCGGACATAGGCATCCGCAGATTTCAGATACTGATACGTTCCGTCTTCGGCAAGGTCTTCGTGCTTCACATCGTTGAACGCATAGTCGGCATACAGATATGAATCGGATACGAAGTTCGCCGTCACCCATCCGTGTCTGCGGATATTCTCTTCCGTCTTCGATCCCTTGAACAGAATCAAGGACGGGAGTTTACCGGGACGCTGGATGATGCCGATGGGCGCGGCATTGTCTTTGGTGACCGCGATGATCTCCGTTATTCCTTCGGTCACGAGTCCCAATTCCACCCCTCCATCAGGGCGACGAAGATGCCGGCGATACAGATATCCGCAAGCGATCCCGGATTGATGCCTTCCGTAAGACACCAGGCATCCAGCACTTCGATGGACAGCCTGCCGGTCTGCACCATGCGTGCGGAGTTGCGGAGTTCCTCTGCCGCCGCCGGACCCAGTTTCTTCACGACGAACGTGTCCGGATACATCGCAAGCATCTCCATGAACACCGAGGGTATCTGCGACATGCCGCCTGCTTCTTTGAGGCGGTCGGCGAACTCGCGGACCAGAGCGAATCCGTTCGTCCATTCGCGGGCGACCATATCGTTTTCGGCGGAGAACGCCATGACATCGTACATGGTCATATTCTTCCGCCGCAGTTCTTCAAGCGACGCAGGATCGTTCACGTCCATCGCCGAATCCGCGGAGACACGGACCGCGGTCAGGCCGAATGCCCGATAGAACAGGACGGCATCCTCGACCGTGGTCTCCTTCACACAGCGGTTGGCCCCGTCGATACCGCGGCCCTTGAGGAGCGGCAGAAGAAGGATGAACGCGCCGAAATGCGTGTTGCCACCAGAAATGCCGTTGGTACGTTCGACGGCATCGTACATCGCCTGACCGAGCGACAGATCATCGATCTTTTCGAAGATCGGACGGGCACGTACCGCAGAAGAAAGGAAATGCTCGAGTTTCGTATCGTCGTAGTCGTGTTCACGGTCGACGTTGCCCGGTTTTATCTTTGCACAGACTTCGAGCATCATCGAAAACGACGCATGTTCGGCTGCTTCCGCGGCTGACATCATGGTTTCCGGTCACCTGCAAAAATCTTCTGCATGATCGCCTGCGACAGTCCGCGTTTGAGCCGCATGTATTCCGGTTTGGAAAGTCCCGCTTCCATCAGCGACATGTCGCGGAACATACAGGGCGTCGATGATTTGCAGCAGTAGGCAAGACTGCCGAAACATGTGCTGTTTCCCGGTTCGAGCGGCGTTCCTGCGACCGCCTGCATCTTCAGATCGACATATTCCTGGTATTCCATGCCGATTGCAGAAAGCGTCGGCAAGAGCGGACACTGTTTTATCGGCATGCAGCAGAACGCAAGACCGCGCCAGTCGCCGCCGCGGCATACCTGTTTGGGTGCATTGTACCAGCCGACGGTTTCCGCCATCTCCGCACTGTAGGCAGAAAGGTCGGCAAGAAGGTCGGGATGTGCACCACGGGCAAGCGATACCAGGTCCGCACCGTGCGAGAAATAGTCCATCATGACGTCAGGAGATGTCACTCCATTGTTGCCGATGATGACGAGCGGACAGGAGTTGCGGATCTGACGCAGTTTCGCATGCCCGAAGTCCATCAGGTCGACATGCAGGATATCCGCTCCCGCCTTCCAGAGCACCGCCGCAAGATCGCGGTCGTCGGCGATTCCCGCACGGAACTTGACCGAGACGCAGTAACCTGCGGCATGCAGCGCGGAGACGATGGCGCACAGCCGCGGGATATCGGCAAGCAGCACTTCCCCGGCTCCAGCCCGGTTCATCGGTTTCTGGCGGCAGTGCGCATCGATCTCGATGATGCAGTCCGTACCGAACCGTTTCGCCGCCGCAAGATATGCTTCCGGCGTCGTTCCGCGGAGATTGACCCCGATTACAAGCCCCTGTCCTTTCAGGGAGTCGAGCTCTGCCGCAATATCGTCAAGCGTGGCGGTGAACTCCTTGCGGCCGCAGCCTTCCATCTCTTTCGACGCTGCGATCGTCGGGTCGTCGATACTGTATCCGCCGATGAATGCTCCCCCCACGGACTCCTTGCGGGAGAGGACGTATGCTGCATCGGTTATGCCGGCCATCGATGCGAGAAAAACCGGGCTTTTCACTTCAGTCCCGTTGACTGACAGATATCGAGAAGTTCCTGTCATTTGTTTCATCCATATTCGCCGTATTCCCTATTATTACTTGTTTAGTAATGCTTAAAAACAATAATTTACATATGAATATAGGAGATTTTAACCAATGGAAAGAATGATTGGTACTGTCGTTCGCGGTATCCGCGCCCCGATTATCCGGAGCGGTGATAACCTTGCGAAGATTGCAGCAGATTCAGTTCTCATGGCTGCCGAATCTGCCGGTTTTGAATTGAATGATCGTGATATCGTAGCGGTCACCGAATCGGTCGTTGCACGTGCCCAGAATAACTATGTGACCGTCGACGACATCGCAGCGGATGTCAAGACGAAACTGAAAGGAGAGACCGTCGGTGTCATTTTCCCGATTCTGTCCCGTAACCGGTTCGCCATCTGTCTCCGCGGCATTGCAAAGGGCGCAAAGAAAGTCGTCCTGATGCTTTCCTACCCGTCGGATGAAGTCGGAAACCACCTGCTGTCCTGGGATGCACTCGATGAAAAGGGAATCGACCCGTACAAGGATGTTCTCGACCTGAAGAAGTTCAGAGACCTCTTCGGTGCAGTCGTCCACCCGTTCACCGGTGTCGACTACGTCGATTACTATTCCAAGATCATCCGCGATGCAGGCGCAGACGTCGAAGTCATCTTCGCCAACGACTGCCGTGCGATCCTCCCCTATACGAAACGCGTCCTGACCTGTGATATCCACACCCGTGAACGCTCGAAACGCCTCCTCAAAGCGGCAGGTGCAGAGATCGTCCTCGGTCTCGACGACATCATGACCTCCTCAATAAACGGCAGCGGATACAATGAACT
>DALTWN010000251.1 GCA_029987045.1 Methanocorpusculum sp. | reverse complement strand
TCCATCTTGGTATTCGAAACATAGGCACGGGCAAGACCGTGTTCGGATATCAGACCAAGAAGCTTGCCATCATCATCGGTAATCGGCAGGTTTCTGAGATCGTTCCTATCCATCATATCGATGACATCGTACGTCGGTGTCGAGTACAATGCATGTTCCGGATGCATGTTCTTCAGGTCGGCAACCGACGGCTCGACATTGAGCACCAGAGCGGGGCTGTCGACACCGAATTTCTTCAGGGCATATTTCGTTTCGGCATTGAGATTGCCGCAGCGAGCAGCGACATAGAGCGACCCGCCGTCTCTATTCAGGAATGCAGCATAGCCTATCGCACTGCAGATTGAATCCGTATCCGGATGCTTGTGTCCTATCACATAGACAGTACTGGTATTCATTATCGTATACAGGCCGAAAACCGCGGCCCGTCTCCTTTTGCTATATTATGCGTCGTCAAAATACATAAGGGAGACTTTAACCGATTCCTCAGCAAAAATCAACCCAAACCCCTGAAAAATAGATGAATTATGGCACTTCTGCAGGCATGCACCAGACCAGATAGGCGATGCGGGTTCCCTGTGGGGTATCCATCCCGACAGGAACAGGAAGCATCGACCCGTCTTCAAGGATTGCCGCACGGTACATGTGTTCCCATCCTTCGCCAAGCGCGACCGACCGGTCTTCATACACGGCTTTCGCCAGATGGCGGGTGAGATACACACCGAACCGGGCATCTTCGATGATGACATCTTCCATATACCGCATGATATACCATCGCAGTTCACTCAGCAGAGCAAGTGCATTGGATACCGTCGATTCGGGAATCCTGATACCCCAGCCTGCATCCTGCGGATGATAGAACCGCAGGATATGTCGACTGGTTTCCGAGGCATACAGCGTTTCCCACAGATGGACGCCAGGTTTTGCAATACAGATGATGTCCATGTTCAGGTATACATGATATCCGCAGGACCGTTGGCTCCTTCGTTCTTGATTTTACTGACAGCTTGGAGGAAATCGGCCTCGTGAATCTTCTTCTGCTCGTTTCTGATAGCAATCATACCGGCTTCACGGCATACTGCTTCGATCTGGGATCCATTGAATCCTTCAGTAATGGCGACAAGGTCATCGAAATTGACTTTCCCCACCGACTTGGATGCAATCATCTTGCGGGTATGGATAGCGAAAATCTGAGAACGCGCGGTCGCATCCGGTAACGGCACCTTGACCAGACGGTCGAACCGTCCCGGACGCAACAGGGCCGCATCAAGCATATCCGGACGGTTGGTTGCCGCCATGATACGAATATTGCCACGGGTATTAAATCCGTCCATCTCGGCAAGCAACTGCATCAGAGTGCGTTGTACTTCCGCCGAACCGGAGGTTCCGTCGTTGGTGCGCATACTGCCGACCGCATCGATTTCATCAATGAAGACAACGACACCATTGTTCTTCTCGGCAAGGTCGCGAGCAAGCGAGAACAGATCGCGAACCAGCTGGGCGGCTTCG
>DALTWN010000064.1 GCA_029987045.1 Methanocorpusculum sp. | reverse complement strand
TCTTTGAAGAAATCTAACTGATATTCGTTTTCGAGCATTGGGATAATCCCCTATTTGTTAATACGGGATACATATACGCGGCGTAAGGGTATATTAGTTTGCTACTTGAATGTCTTCGTGATTATGGTGGCTGTGTGGGAAAAATAGCGGGAAAAATGACGGTTTTTTGCAGAAATCACTAAATTGTCTTCATCAGATCAACGAACGAACGCTGATTCCTCTCTCTGTGGCGTGTATAGGTGCAGGAAAGCAGAGGGACATTTCGTTCATTTTCTCCCTTTCCACTGAGAGAGTACATATCACATATGCTTTTTCTCGTATCAAGACAAATATACTGGTATAGTATAGGAGAATGCATTATGACAGCATCTAAAATCCTTCTTCTTATCATTGACGGTGTTGGTGACCGTCCGTGTCCGTCGTTAGGGGATAAGACTCCATTGCAGTCTGCAAAACTGCCGAATCTCGATTATCTGGCAAAGACCGGTATCTGTGGTATCATGGATCCGATCGCACCGGGAATCCGTGCAGGGTCCGATACCTCCCACCTGAGTCTGCTGGGATACCCGCCGCAGTCGTATTATACCGGAAGAGGCCCGCTGGAAGCGGCAGGATGCGGAATTTCCATGGAACCCGGCATGATCGGATTCCGTGCGAACTATGCAACCGTAACTGACGGCCTGGTATCCGATCGTCGTGCCGGACGTATCGAGGATACGACGGAAATCTCTCAGGCAGTCATGGACGGTGTCGATCTGTCTTCCTATGGCGTAACGATAGAGTTCAAGCCGGGTACCGGTCATCGTGCAGCTCTTGCCCTGAAAGGTCCGGGACTTTCTGCAGACGTTTCAACCAACGATCCGAAGAAGACCGGTGTCGAACCGCTGACCATCGTGCCGACTGCAGATACCAAGGAAGCACAGCACACCGCAGATGTCTGCAATGAATTCGTTCGTCAGGCAGCCGCCATTCTGGAAAACCATTCCGTCAATCTCGACCGTATGGTTGCCGGCAGGAATCCTGCGAACTATGTGCTTATCCGCGGAGCAGGAGAAATGGGCGTATACGAGCCGTTCGAAGAGAAGCATGAACTCTCCGGCAGTGTCGTCGCCGCCGCCGCACTGATTGCAGGTATCGGTGTTTCCGTGGGACTGGAACGCATTCCGGTTCTTCCGACCACACCGCTTGCAGATCAGGTGCAGCTTGTCCTGAGAGAACTCGATCACAAGGATTTCGTTCTCTTCAATATCAAGAACGCAGATGAATACGGTCATGACGGAATGGCAAAAGAAAAGACTGCGTTCCTCGAAAAGATCGATGCGGCTATCAAACCGCTGCTTGGCAGAAAGGATCTCCTGATTGCTGTCTGCGGCGATCACTCGACGCCATGTACCATCAAGGAACACAGTGCCGATCCGGTCCCGCTGATCATCCACGGCGATGGAGTTCGTGTGGATGATGTCAAGAAATATGATGAACTTTCCTGTGCTGCCGGTGCGATGTGCAGAATTCCGGGCGGTTCGTTGATGCAGATTCTTCTCGATCTAGTCGACAAAACCCATAAGTACGGGGCATAAGAGATTACATACTAACAGAATACGGGGATTGAATGAAAGATAATCAGGATATCAAGAGCGAGAAATATCTCAATCTGCCGATACTGACTCCGGAAGAGGAGGCGGCGATTGAAGAACGGGAAGCACGTAAAGCTGCCGAACGTCAGATGCTTGCTGCAATGAAGAAGGATGCAGAGCCAAAGGATGTACAATCCGCAGCGGCTGCAGTGCTGGGAGGTGCCGTTCCCGAGAAAAAGGGAAAGGATGCCGGATCCGCAAACGATACTGCAGGGACAGCCGAACCGCTCTTTACTGAAGTTCTTTCCCCGGATGAACTGAAAGAGCACTTGGCGAAACTGGATGAAGAATCACTTTCATCTATCGCCTCAGCGACGGATCTGTTCAAGACCTGTGTCCTGCCGAACAATACCGAACTGCAGGAACGTGTTCTGAAAACCAAGAGCGATATCCTGGTCGGCGATCATTGCAGAATCGAGTACGGATTGTCGGGAGCAGACATTGCGGTATGTGAATGTACGCAGCTGTATGGCGATGTCGTTGCTACCGGCGATCTGCGTATCGACAATTTCTGCGAGGTGTTCGGGACGGTCATCTGCAACGGCGATGCATATATCGGCGAAGGTGTCAAGATCCACGGAAAGATG
The DNA here is from genome assembly GCA_029987045.1 of Methanocorpusculum sp. GTDB lineage: Archaea > Halobacteriota > Methanomicrobia > Methanomicrobiales > Methanocorpusculaceae > Methanocorpusculum. The sequence goes on along the minus strand of DALTWN010000064.1, from coordinate 3,974 downwards.
ACTATCGGTGGAAACCTGGATATCGCCGAAAACGCTCAGGTGGATCATGAGTTCCAGACATTCGGAAATATTGCCATCAGAAACCCGGTGCCGGTCATCATCTATCTTCTTATCTACGTCCTTGCGATGCTGCACATCTCGGGAGAAAAGGCGACCGAAAAGAAACTGAACGCGTTCATGAATGACGTCAAAGCGGTACCGCTTGTTCTTCCGCCGAATACGACGATGAATCTTACCTATTTCACGGTCCAGACCCCAATGGACATCGGTTCGAACTGCAGAATCCATGGAAATGTCCACGCGTACTCCATCAAGATTAAAAAGGATACGACCCTGTTCGGCAGTATCAGTGTCACCGACAAGGCAAAGATCGGCGTGCGTGATGCGATTCATGGCGATGTCTCTGGAAAAACCATCCGGATCGACCGCGGTGCGGATGTGTTAGGCGATCTGGTCGGCGGTACCGTATGGCTGCATGAAGATGCCCATGTATCCGGTATCATCAAGGCGGAAGATGGTCTTTCCATCGGATTCGGAGGATAATTCCCGTGTCGCAGTTGTCCGAAATGATTGAGGTGGATGAGCTCCGGTTTATCGAGCCGGACTATTCATCGCTGGTAAACAAAGGAGAGCCGGCGGTTCTGATCTGCGAAGCTGAACCGGAAACCGGTGGAGCACGTATCCTTATTGACGAAGAAGAGAATCCGATTCTTTTTGCCGTCAGAAACGATGGAGAATGGTATGCGACCGGCTGGCTGTTTCGTCCGCCGTCACCGAAAGAGCTTGAACTCTTCGAGAAGTGCGGAGGCGATATGTATCAGGAAGAGCGGAGTCTGATCGATGCCGCGTTCAGAAAAGAGTTCTCGGATCGTATTGCAGCGACAGTGCCGCCGGCAGGTGAAGATCTGACCGAGGACCGTATCGAAAAGGTCCGGTCGCTGCTTACGGAAAAGTTCGGAACCGGTTTGTCCGGAACCTGTATCGATGCATGCTGCGGGTCGGGAATCGGTGCATCGATTATGCGTGAACTGGGATGCAAACCGCTTGCGTATGATAATGACGATCAGCTTCTCTCTCTCGGGTTTTCGAGTGGCAGGCTGAATCCCGATGAGGCCGTCTGTATCGACGGTCGGATCGCTTCAGCTTATCTGCCGGATGCCGCGTATGGTATCGGTATCATGTTCGGTCAGATGTATTCGTATACCAAGGATATCTGGCAGCCGATTGTGGAAGAACTGGCGGGAATTACCCAGAAGACACTCATCACGGTAGCAACAGAGGAAGAAGCCCACTGGGTCCAGGAATGGGCGGATGGTGTCGGCCATCATCTTGAAATCACCGAAAATACCCGTGATCCGATTTACGACCGCTGGGTCTGTTTCGGATAACTTTTCATTTTTTTTTCAGCAATCGACCTGATGTTCGGTAATGGTTGCTCCGAGTTTTTTGAATGCCGTTCTGATATCGCGGTCGGGTGATTTCTGGCGATAGTAGAGATGGCTTATGCAGTCGCAGTCGGAACAGCCGAATCGCGGTACACAGTCGCCGCCGACCGCCGCCGCAAGCAGGCATTCCAGACGGTCTTCGGTTTCCGTACAGTAGGTCTTTTCCAGGACTGCATGCATGGTCAGATAATCCACATGCCATTTCGGTTTCCGGTACTGTTCACGATAGAATCTGATGTGACGTGACACTCTCGATAAACCACCGGATCCGAGAGCGGAACCGACATAGATGTAGTATCCTGCACGAAACTCGATATCGCCGAGTGCGCCGATACGCAGGGTCTTTGGTGCATCGAGCCGGATCTGCAGACAGTATACACCTTTTTTCATGGTTCCCTTTGAACGTTCGCCCATGACATCTGCAGGTTACGTGTTCCGTCGCGGGGTGCCGGAGTTCCATGGCCGCACCAGATGGATTCGACCGGCAGTTTCGCCAGACGTTCAATCGATTTTTTCAGATCAGCCATATTTCCAGTCGGCAGATCGCAGCGTCCATAATCTCCTCCGGGAAATATCGTGTCGCCGGAAACGAGTGTGCCGTCGGATTCCCGGAAGAGACAGATGCTTCCGCGGGTATGTCCCGGCGTATGGCAGACGACAAATTCACCGATACGATCGCCGTCACGAAGTCTTTGCTCAGTTTGGATGACCGGTTGTGCCGCTCCGAAATGGGAAGAGAGGGAAAGTTCCGGATTGCTCAGGAATTCGTAATCGAATTCACCGATATAGATTTCCGCGTTGCAGGCGGCAGCAAGTCCAGGAAGATGGGCGATATGATCGTAGTGCCCGTGAGTAATCACGATCTTTTCAATGGTGTCTGCGTAGGGCGATATTTTGTCTTCCGTGATACCGGCATCGATCAGGATATTGTCGAAGATATAGGAGTTTGCCTGCCAGGATCTTCCGGGAATGATGATGGGTTCTGTCATTGCTATCTTTCTAATTTGGTGTTGCAGACGGATGTAGTTTGTCTTTAGAACAGATAGGGAACAATGACACAGAGTACCAGCAGGGTGATGATGACAAGGGAGATGATTCCGGTAATCTGGAATGCGATGTTCTCCGAATGGTTGTGTTTCTTGCAGAATTCCCGCAGGATATCACGGAGCATCTGGCCGCCATCGAATGCACGTATCGGAAGTGCATTGAACGTGCCGAGAAGGATATTGATCCATGCACTCCAGAAGAGGAAATGGACGATGCTCCAGTATCCGAGGAACGGCGCTGCCAGGACATCATTGTCCGGAGAATCTGCGGTGAGGAAGCTGAACGTCTCCATGCCGGAAAACGATTTGAACGGCAGGACGAGGAAATACAGGAACGATCCGAGTGCTCCTCTCGGGGATGTCGGATGTGCCAGGGTGTCCAGAGTGGTCTTCGTTGCCTGTGGGTCCGCAAAGGAAATGCCCATGAACCCTGCAGTGGTGTTGGAAAGCATGTTCGATGCGTATTCGTCGGGGATGGCTGCCAGCGTCAGGTCGTATTGGGCATCGGCTCCTTTGTAGGTTCCTTTCAGGCTGATTATATCTCCTGCGGTTTTGTCGGCAAGAATCGTTGAAATATCCATCAGTGAATAGACGGGAATCTCATTGATTGTGGAAATGATCATGCCCTGCGGAACGCCTGCTTCGTCGGCAGGATATCCTGCGTAAATGCCGGAGACGTATGGATGGTCGCCCGGGACCACCATGCCCAGGAGCAGCGCAAGGATAAGCAGACAGATGGCACCGAATACGAGGTTGTTGGTGATTCCTGCTGCATACATGCGGAGTTTCGTTTTCAGCGGTGATTTTTCCACCTCTTCTTCATCAGGTTCGACGAATGCACCGATGGGGATGACACAGGCAAGCAGACCGGTCGACTTTACCTTGATGTTTTCCACACGTGAGAGAATGCCGTGTCCGCATTCATGGATGATGATGGCAAGAACCAGGGAAAGCCAGACGGCAACGGTAGACGGAACATACTGGTTGATTCCCGGAATCAGGAGCATATCGGTTACCGGGACCGGGTCCGGCGTGGTCAGAATGGTTGCTATTGCGGAAAAGACGAACAGGACGGTGAGAATTATCCCGGATAGAATGGTTAGAATGACTCCAGCGGTTGCATAGCAGACAAGGAACTTTTTCCACCGTGCGAATTTATCGAATATCCCTACGTGCTTGGTCTTTATGAGCAGGCAGGGACCCATGAAATCGAAAACGTCGGGCAGGATTTTTTTTGTTTTTATCCAGTAGTAGAGGACGGCATATGCCATGACAGCCAGTATTACTGCAATCATCCAGTTCGGAACCATCTTCTACCTTCCGCGTTTGCTTGAACAGAATTGTCGTTCTATCCTTTTATTGATTGTGCGTGGAGAATAGCGAACCGGGAATCAGTGAATTGAAAAGTCGGGAAAAGAGCGAGATAAGGTAAAATGTAAGTTGGGTTTCCCCAATTTACATGATCTTGCCGAGCAGGCGGATG
>DALTWN010000250.1 GCA_029987045.1 Methanocorpusculum sp. | reverse complement strand
ACCATGATGGATGAGCTCCATAGAACATGAACGACGAATCACTTTCTGTTTCCAGTGTCCGGAGTCGTTGTACCGGAAGTTCAAAGACCTTGTAAACGATGACGAACGAAGCATCGCATGGACACTGCGCAAGCTGATAGAGCAATATGTGAACGAAAAAACGGCGGATGATCTCCATGGATAATCCCCGGTCTCCTGAAGTCATTGCGGAAATCTGCCGGAATCTCTACCGGTTCCGGAACAGCTCGCTGAAGATTTCTGCAGATGAGTTCCGATGTCTTCTCGAAGAACGGCCGGATCTACGGATGTTTTTCGAGCATGCAGTTACCGAAGGGGTGCTGGAGGTGGCACCGGTGTAGCATGACTGGTTTATCCTGTTTTCTCGTATCGATTGCAGAATACCTCGGCTGCGCAGGAGAAAGAGCAGCATGTTGAAGCATATGAAGGAAAAGAATCAAAAAGAAATCGGCCAGGATAATGCGTCACTGATCAAGCAAACCCAAGCCGACCCTCAACTATTGTCCTCGGAATACCTTAATGATATGGTCGTTCGGGCCGCTGTTTTCAAGCAGATGGATGAACAGCGGAAGCGCAACGACTGCAATCCGGTAATCGAGGTGCCATAAATCATGAACATCACCATCTGTCGTGGATGCGATCAGCTTCCCTATGGAATGTCCGGATATTGCATTCAATGCCCGCAGGATCCCGAGATACACAAGATACTGGGTAATCTATCACATGCCGTTGCCAGGGATGATAAACGCATCCTCGTTCCGCTTACGGATATTGCCTGGTGCAGTCATGCCTGTGACCTGAAACGGGTGAGATAATGCAGGTCATGATGTTGTCCGGAGATATACCGGTAGAATGCTATCGGGAATCGAAAGAACTGCACCGGCAGCTCGACTGTGATCTGTTCAAATTCAAGAACTGGTTTACCTCGATTCTCGGCATCAGAAACGGCAAGGTCGACAACCTCTGGGTTCGGAAGGGGTCCTCGAATAAATTCATTCTCTGCCATATGAAAAAGGAATGGGAAGGTGAACCGCATCAGACCATTTCATTCACGCTCAAAGTGAATTCTGCATACAGTCAGTCTTTGAACGAGGATTCCTGTCTGATGTCTCAGAACGATCTTCTGGTCATGATCGAGCAGCGTCTGTATCGGACGCTGAAAGGCGATCTGGCGGTTTATGTTCTCTTCAATCCGATGGATGGCGGGTTGCGAATCGTTACCGCATTCGATGAAATTCTTGATCAAAGGCAGAAGTCCTTGGAAAAGAATCTGGCATTCATTGAAAAGCTGCTTCGCATTCTTGCAAACTTCCATGGCAGTATCCGTATCTTTCAGCCGCCGGAGGCAAGTACATGACATTCGCGGCTTATACCCCGGAGTGCTGCAGATCGGATTTTGCCGGGTTCAAAGCATATTGTCTTACCCGACATTATGATCATGACGGGATCGCACGAACCTGTAATATTGTGTCCCGACTGCATGAAGCAGGGTTGAA
>DALTWN010000249.1 GCA_029987045.1 Methanocorpusculum sp. | reverse complement strand
TCGGCGCAAGAAGAATGGCTTCGACCTTCGGGTCGACGATCGGCCCTCCCGCGCTCATGGCATACGCGGTGGATCCGGTCGGCGTACTGACGATCAGACCGTCCGCACGGAACGTATCGACCAGAACATCGTCGGCATAGACGGTGAACGACAGAAACTTCGATGGACGGGCGGTGACGATGACCGCTTCGTTCAGCGCACAGCCGAGATCCCGGCCTTCCCAGGATACCGCGATGCGCATGCGCTGTTCGAGCGCGAGCGGCAGTTTCAGCGCGGACAGGCATTCCTGGACCTTGTCACGTTCCAGATCCGTCAGGAATCCGACTCCTCCTTGATTGACGCCGAGGACCGGTACCTGTTTCTTCATCAGTCTAACCGCACGAAGGACACTGCCGTCGCCGCCGATGACGAACACCAGATCGGCCTGCAGATCCGCAAGCGATACGCCCTTGTATCCGAGTTCGGATGCAATCGATTCTTCATAGACCACTTCATGGCCGAGATTGGACAGTTCCCAGCCTATCGACTGGGCAAGATCTATCGGTTCCTTCACATCGACCTTCGATACGATACAGATTTTCATATACACCTCATGAGTTCGGATAGCTTTGCATGCATAGGGACATTCGCGCCAAGCAGGCATCTGCCGCACCGGACATCGTCCGGGAATACGCACGGACCACCGTCCGGCGAAGAGACGATGCCGCCTGCCTCCTGCAGGATGAGGATAGCGGCAGCGGCATCCGTTATGCGCAGCGTTCCACGCAGGTCCAGGAATCCTTCCAGCCGTCCGCAGGCGACGTAACAGAGTTCCAGGGCGGACGCCCCGAGTTTCCTGCTCCGGCGCGACATGAACCCGGCATCCACCAGTTTCTTCAGTTCCGGCGTGCGTGCATATACCGACAGCGCACTGACCCCGTACTCGGATTTCACCGACGGATGGATCGGGTGATCGTCGAGGAACGCACCCATTCCCCGCACCGCGGTGAACGTCTCGCCGGTCGCAAGGTTGCGGACGAAACCCGCAACGACTGCAGTGCCGTCGGAAAGCGCCACCGAGAGTGCATAGAACGGGATGCCGCATCCGGCATTGAACGATCCGTCGACCGGATCGAGATACGCGATTCCGGCATCGCCGCCGATGTCCACCATGCCTGCTTCCTCCGACAGAAGCGACCGGCACGCCTTCTTCTCCCTGAAGAGGGAAAGGACAATGTCCTCAGCGACCTTGTCCAGACGTTCGGTCGGCGTATTGTCCGCTCCCATGCAGAGCTCTTCCGCGCCGTATGCGGTTCCGATCAGGGGAACCAGGGCTTCTTCGATACGCCGTGCCGCCGTATCACAGACCGCAAAGAACTCACTGGGAGACAACATATAGTATTAATCTATGACGCCCGAGGATTTTATCCTTTGGCACGTACGGGGCGTAATCCTCTTAAATACCTACCTCCAATATATAGGTAGATTAACAATGAAGGAACAAACCGAAGTTGGAAAACTGAAAGAAGGCCGTTAT
>DALTWN010000063.1 GCA_029987045.1 Methanocorpusculum sp. | reverse complement strand
GTGGTCGCTTTGTCATAAGGATTACCTACCTTAGCTTCTTACTCTTGCATGGGGCAGACGGCCGCATAGGCTGCTGGGCTCGTTGAAGAGTGTGTATGTATTTGACATATCGACAGATAAAGATACCGCCCGATACCCTCCGTTTCCTTATATATTGGGAGAGGGCGGTGCCGGAGGAAACTGATCCCGGGGTCTGCACTGTCTTTTTTAGGCAGTGTCGCCAAATATATACTATCATGGTTTCCGATTCCGTAGCCGAGGTCTTAAGCCGCCTCGAGGAAGACAAGGTCAAGTCGGTTCTTCTGCAGTTCTCCGACCTGGAAGGAAAGACAAAGAACGTTGCAATACCCACTACACGGGTCGAAAAGGCGCTGGACGGCGGTATCAGTTTCGACGGGTCGTCCATCCAGGGATTTGCGAGACTCGAAGAATCCGATATGCTCCTCAAGCCCGAGGTGTCGACCTACCAGATAATCCCGTGGTCAGATGCCGAATACCGGGTGGCGCGGTTCATCTGCGATGTATATACCACGAAGGGCGAACCGTTCACCGGCGATCCTCGGTACATTCTGAAACAGGAACTGCAGAAAGCAAAGGAGAAAGGATTCATCTTCAATGTCGGTCCCGAAATGGAGTTCTTCCTGTTCCGGCGCGACGCCGACGGTCATCCGACGGTCAACCTGCAGGACCATGCGACCTATTTCGACCAGACGCCGACCGATCCCGGAGAAGACGTCAGACGCGATCTCGTGACCCAGCTTTCCGAGATGGGATTCAATATCGAGGCATCGCACCACGAAGTGGCGCCGTCGCAGCATGAAATCGATTTCACCTACGGCGATGCGCTCACCATGGCCGACAAGGTCGTCACCTTCAAGTTCGCGGCAAAGACCCTCGCCCTCAAGCGCGGACTGCATGCGACGTTCATGCCGAAACCCATCTACGGAATCAACGGGTCCGGTATGCACGTCAACTGTTCGCTGATGAAGAACGGCGAAAACGCCTTCTTCGACGAATCCGGCGAGTTCCAGCTGTCCGATACCGCACGCTACTTCATCGGCGGTCTCCTGAACCATATCGAAGGCATCACAAGAATCGCGAATCCGACCATCAACTCCTACAAACGTATCATTCCGGGCTATGAAGCGCCGGTCTATATCGGCTGGTCCGCCATGAACCGGTCCGCCCTCATCAGGGTCCCGTCCCCGCGGGGAAAGAGCACCCGTGCGGAACTCCGCAGCCCCGATCCGACCTGCAACCCGTATCTGACGTTCGCGGTCATGCTCGCTGCAGGTATGGAAGGCGTCAATGAAAAGATCGAACCGCCGGAAAGCATCGACCGCAACATCTTCCGGATGTCCGCAGACGAACGCGAAGCGGAAGGTATCCGCTGTCTGCCGTCCAACCTGATGGTCGCGAACAATGCGCTGGTACAGGACAAACTGCTCACGAACGTCCTGGGAAAACACGTGGTCGCCCAGCTCCAGCGCATCGCCGACCTCGAATGGGCCGATTTCTCCAAGGCCATCACCGACTGGGAACTGAAGAGATATCTCGCTACGTACTGAGCGGTATATCGCCCGAACCCTCTCTTTTTCTCTATTCCATATCGGTTCCGGTTCAACATCGCGACGAATATTACTATGTTTATACACATAGTAAAATGGCACAATTACTAGGTTTGTAAACATAGTAATGAGAAATTATATGTGCCTGGAAGACCAAGAAATATCCATGAATCCTTTACTGGCGTGTCTTGATGCTCAGAACCCGTGGTGGAAAGGGGGATGGAAGGATACCAGTGTTGTGCGGCTGTCATATCTCGATAGTGTTCTGAAATACCTGATGACACCGGAAATCATCGTCATCAGCGGCATCAGGCGGTCGGGAAAAACCACGCTTATGCAGCAGACCATCGGTCATCTTCTTGCATCGGGAATGGCAAAACCCGAGGAGATCCTTTTCGTTTCCTGTGATGCGGAAGCGGTCCAGTCGTTGGAACATCCGCTCGAGACCGTACTCGATGTGTACCGGAAAGATATTTCGCCGTCCGGGAACATCTGGATTTTCTTGGACGAGATACAGCAGATCAGGAATTTCGCACGGACCCTGAAGCACTGGCATGATACCGAGTCATGGCACATCGTCGTCTCCGGATCTTCTTCGCATCTGCTTGAATCGGAAACGGGCGCTCTGCTTGGCGGAAGGTATCTTTTTCTTCCGGTGTTTCCGCTGGCCTTCTCCGAGTACCTCTCCTTCAACGGAGTGGTGCTTCCCGAAACTGCACTCGAGGCGGAACGAAGGAGAAACGAGTATGTCCATCTGCTGAAACAGTATCTGCGCAGAGGCGGGTTTCCGGCTCTGGTTCACGTGACTGATGAATCGCTCCGGAACGATTATCTGAAAGCATACTATGACAGTATCGTGTATCGTGATATCGTCACCGCCAGGCAGATACGCGGTCAGGTTCTTCTGAAACAGCTGTATTCGTATCTTCTCTCGAATATCGCGAATCCGGTCCAGTATTCGGCTCTTGCAAAGATGTTCTCAACGGACATTCTCCGCATCGGCGAGTATATCGGGTATGCGGAGGAAGGATGGCTTCTGCATGTCGTCCGGAATTTTTCCTATTCGGTGAAGAAGCAGTCTCTTGCTCCCAAGAAACTGTATGTCATGGATCTTTCGCTACGGTCATCGTCTTCGTTCGTCTTTTCGGAGGATATCGGCAGATCCGCAGAGAATGCCGTTGCTGTCGAACTGCTCCGGCGCAGACATGAGTTCTGGTACTGGAAAAAGACACATGAAATTGATTTCGTGGTCAAGCAGGATGACCGCTCGCTTCTGCTGATCAATGTCTGTTTCGTATCAACAGGACTTCCTGACCGGGAAACGCGTGGATTCGTCGAGTTCCAGGAAGAGTTTCCGGATATTCCCGTACAGAAGCTGATTCTGACAGAGGATTATGAAGGAATTGCGGATGGCGTGCCCTGTATCCCGCTCTGGAAATGGCTGACCGGTACCGGCAGTCTATAATCAAGAACGCAAGGAATCCTGTCCCTCGCGGGTGCGGCAAGTTTAAATGCAGAAATATGTTATTTATATACTAATCTGAAATTTTTGCAAGTACTTGCAATTTTTTCAAGTTAGCGTGACATGATGGAATTCAAGCGTGATTATTATCTGGACCAGCTCATTCGAAGGAAACACAATTCTCTGATCAAAGTAGTCACCGGTATACGGAGATGCGGGAAATCCTATCTGCTGTTTACCCTGTTTGTCCGTCATCTGAAAGAATCCGGAATCGATGATGACCACATCATTGCACTTGCCCTGGACGATCGGAAGAACAAGCAGTATCGTGACCCGGATGCCCTCCTTGCATATCTGGACAGCAGAATTGTCGATGCATCTCCCTATTACATCCTGCTCGACGAGATACAGTACGTTCCGGAATTTGAAGATGTCCTCAACAGTCTTCTTCACATTCCGAATGCCGATACCTATGTGACCGGCAGCAATTCCAGATTCCTTGCCAGTGATATCATTACCGAATTCCGCGGACGCAGTAGCGGAATCCATGTGTATCCTCTTTCGTTTAGCGAATACTATGCGGGCGTCGGCGGAGACAGACAGGAGGCATTGGATACGTATCTGCGTTTCGGCGGCATTCCGTTGGTCTGCAACATGACTGACCCGGTGGAGAAAGGGGAATATCTCAAAGAGCTATTCACCAAGATCTACCTTGCTGATTTGAAACAGCGTCATGGAATCCGCCATGATGCCGAATTGGAAGAACTTATCGAGATCCTTGCATCATCCATCGGTTATCTTACCAATCCCAAGAAAATATCGGATACATTCAGATCGGTAAAGAATGTCTCGATAGCTCCGGAAACGATAACTGCATATCTCAAATATCTGATGGATGCATTTCTCATCGAGCGTGGTCTGCGGTACGATATTCGCGGAAAAAAGTACATATCTACCCCCTCGAAATATTACTTTTCGGATATTGGTCTGCGGAATGCATGTCTTGATTTTCATCAGATGGAGGAGAACTACTCTATGGAAAATGTCATCTGCATGGAGCTGAAAAAACGCGGATACAAAGTTGATGTGGGTGTGGTTACGGTAACGGAACCAAATAAGAATGGTGTTTTCGTGCGCAAGCAGCTGGAAGTTGATTTCGTGATAACGAAAGGGTACAATCGTAAATACATTCAATCGGTTTTCTCATGGGATTCCCGCGATGCAAAAGTTCAGCAGGAAGAAGCATCTCTTCGGAATATTGACGATTCCTTTGAACGGATAATTGTTCTGCGTAACAGCGGTTTGCCCTATCGGAATGAGAAGGGATATCTCATTCTGAGTCTGAGCGATTTCCTGCTGAAACCAGAGCTTGTTGATTGAATATCCATGTCGGGGATGCCGGAAACCCTTAAAAATACGGAATGTCAAGAATATAATTAATGAAAATCGCCTGTGCCCAGATCCAGCAGGAGTTCGATAGTGTCGATACGATGTTCCGGCTGGCAGAAGAATTCCTGCAGACGGCGGATGCAGACCTCGTCATCTTCCCCGAACAGTATGCGACCGGATGGCGTCCGGTTCCGTCACGTGCAGACGGCTTGAACATCAGGAAGACCTGGCTGGACCTCGCGAAGAAATACCGGAAATACCTCGTCGGTTCCTATTACAGACCATCTTCCGGTGTGCTGGAGAACACGCTCCTCGTATGTTCGCCGGATGGAGAACCGGTTGCAGAATATGTGAAGATGCACCCGTTTTCTCCCGGCAATGAACAGACCGGGGCAGGTACCGTTCCGGTCACATTCACCTGCAACGGAATGAAATTCGGGTTGTCCATCTGTTTCGATCTGCGGTTTCCCGATATCTACCAGACGTATCTGCACGACCGGTGCGACTGCATCATCGTCCAGGCGGCATGGCCTGCGGCACGCATCGCCGATTTCGAACTGCTCCTGAAAGCCCGTGCCCTGGAGACACGGAGTTTCGTCATCGGCGCGAACTGCATCGGATGCGACACGGCATCCAATATCGATTACGGCGGCCGGTCAATGGTCTGCGACTGCGAAGGAAAGATCAGAGAGGATGCCGGCGTCTTCGCAGGCGGGTTCGTCTGGGAAGTCGATGTGCCCGAGCTTAAGGAAACCGTCCGTACGATGCGGGAATCCTGGGATTTGCAGTAATCTGTGCTGATCTTCATATGCGATATCGGCCCACCACAAATCCCAGCGTTTAGGGGTCTGGTTCAAGCGTGTTGCTCCTTCCACTCCAGATATGCGTCGTCATCTTCTTTGCAGTAGTCTTCGGCAGGAAGGACAAGTTTTCCATCTTCTCTTCTCCGTCCTTCGGCGGGTATTTTTGCAGTATTTATGATATGTGTAGGGCAGGATTTGTCTGCATAATATTCTTTCATACTTTCTTTCTGGATGATGCGTTTCATTCCTGGTGTGTGGTACTGGCTCCACGGACTTCCCGGTTTGTGGGTAAGTTCAACTAAGCTGTACGCAGAATAGACACCGAATTCTGCATCTATATCCAACAGGAAATCTATTTCGTCGGGGGTGAAAACGTTCCTGCTGTATGTCCCTGATTCGTTCTGGATTACGTTGTCGCCGCAAACCTGAAATGCAGCATAGACTGAGGGAATTATCGCCCCGTATTTCCAGGCTTCTATCTCTTCCGCAAAGAGAGGGGTTCCATATCTGGCGAGATGGTAGCCTTGAGCGAAATACACGAGTTTGTTCAGTTTTAAGTTGGTTATGTCGTTGTTTCCGCTGTTTCTGTACAGATTTACAAAGAAATTTGCGACATCGAGTGCATTTACGATATTTCTCCCCCTCCTATTTTCTGTAGAATAATCTAGTTTCTTTGTCGTCATGCATTAAATCTATCTTCATCGGTTGCAGGCTTCTATTTTTTCCAATTTTGGTTAAATAGAAAACAGAATCCCTGTTACGGGTACAGAATGTGCCGATTTCAGCCCCCCGTTTTCATATCCATATATCATGTTTTTATGGAAGTATCGCCAATACTTTCGTATGAAGAAAGTATTCACTGTTCTGATTCTTCTCGCTGTCATTGCAGGCTGTGTTCTTGCAGCCGGATGTACCGGCGCGAAAGATGTCACCGTGAAAGCCGATACGCTTCCACCGGAGGATGTTGCCTACACCGTGACCGTTGTCAAGGAAGGCGGAACCACCTCCA
>DALTWN010000062.1 GCA_029987045.1 Methanocorpusculum sp. | reverse complement strand
ACACAGACGTTCGTACGTACGCCATCACAGATATGTTCTTCGTGCTTTGCTACATTATGCGCCACATCATAGACAAGCGGCATATCCTCGTATGCAATTCCGAAACGCTTGACAAAGAGTTCACGGACGATATGGGTAATGAACTGGCGGTTTGCCCAGGCATAATTCGCTGCGGCCGCCATTCCGCTGAAATATGCCTCTCCTTCCTTCGAGGTCAGCGGAGCACAGGCAAGCTGGCGGTCGGGAAGATCGATACCGTACCGGGCGACGGCTTCTTCCAGAACCTTGAGATGATCGGTACATACCTGATGACCAAGACCGCGCGATCCGCAGTGGATCATGACACATATCTGACCTTCCGTCAAGCCGAATGTCTGCGCCGTTCCGGCATCGAATATCGCATCGGCACGCTGGATCTCCAGGAAATGGTTGCCGGATCCGAGCGTTCCGCACTGCGGGATACCGCGTTTACGGGCTTTGTCACTCACATTGCCGATATCCGCTCCCTCAAGCCGGCCGGAATCCTCGCAGTGCTCGATATCGCCTGCCATGCCATACCCCATCTCGACCGCATATGCGGATCCTTCTTCCATGACGGCCGTCAGATCCTTCTGCGACAGACGAATCGGACTCTTCGCACCGACACCGGTCGGCACGGCATCGAACAGATCGTCGATAAGTCCCTGTTTGTCTGTAATATCCGCTTCTGTCAGCGGGGTGGTAATCATGCGTACACCGCAGTTGATATCGAATCCGACGCCTCCCGGTGAAATCACTCCTTCGGTTTCATCAAAGGCCGCGACACCGCCGATAGGGAATCCGTATCCCCAGTGGATATCCGGCATACCGAACGAACTTTTCAGAATACCCGGAAGACACGCGACATTGGCAAGCTGGGTCAGTGCGCCGTCTTCGATTGCAGCTGCCAGCGATTCCGAGAGATAAAAGGTTCCCGGAACACGCATTCCTGCAACGAACCCTTGTGGTACTTCCCACGAAACCGGACCTGTTTTTCTGATCTGATCGTTCATACTATCTAAATATCAAAGATTATTATGAGTTCATACTCTGTATTTGTTTGGGTCAGCGACAATCCCGAATAGGAAATGCCCTTGACACCGATACCGCCGGCATGTTTCCGGCGATCGAAGGGAACACCGGAAACAGTTCCTTCCACCGCTGTCGCAGAAACCTGCAGAGAAAACCGCATGGGAACCAGGTATTCCGTCTCGAACAGGAACAGGAGTTCGGAGAGAAAATTGACACATAGTCCCTCCAGGGAATCTCCCGTCGCCGTTATTTCGCAGGTCTGCGTGCACGGTTCGTTCGGATACGCGCCATACAGGACACGGGACAGCGCAAACCCGCTTTCCTGCAAAAGACCATCCAATCCCGTCCCGCTGATGCGCATCTTGACATCGGCAGTGTGTTCCAGCTCTTCAAAGGGCATACTCGTCCTTGGAGAAAATAAAACGGGGAACCATCCGCATCGATATTTCCGTTATCCATTCCAGCTGATACCGAGAGATATAGATCGTATGATTTCCGGCTTTTATCGCGACATCGGTTGACTTCGGCGGTTTGACCTTTACCGACATGAGCACCGGTCCGCTGCATGCAGTACTTACCCGGAAATCTCCGCCGCGTTCATCCATATATGCAATAACTTCCGGCGTGACCGGTATTTCATCAAGAGGAGACGGCATAGACAAACCTTCGTATTCCATTATTATAAAAAAAAGATCAGTTCGTGGTAACCAGACGGGTTACCAGTGCCACATACTGCGGTTTCAGCTCATAGACACCCAGGTCGCCGTCACGTTCCCGTCTGACCGAGAGAAGACCCAGTTTTGCGGCAATGATGCCGAGCATGGATGCTACAGATTTCAGGGTTACATTGAATTTCTGTACCAGGAATGAATAGACCTGCTGAACAGTAACCGACTGAAGTTTGAGTAAGAATTCAAGGACTGCTTTCCGTATTCCCGACTTGTCGCGAGAAAGATAGGCGGTTGCTCGTTTCTCGATTTCCGCCTTGAAATCAGACGCTGTAAACATATCTAAATATTTATAGAAAACACTATAAATACCTGTTCGTTGAATCCGCAAAAAACCGGTGTTTTTCTCTGATTTTTTCACAGAAACCAAAGAAAGAGGTATTTTAACCCGCAACGCGAATAATACATATACTATGCGGCATCCGTTCTACGAATCACGACTGGAATCACAGCTTACGGTATTCCCGCGTGAACTCTGTTTCATGCTCAGTGAAACGGACGTGATACGGGCGCCGGAACGAATCGCCGAAACCGTTTCCTGGGTACGCAGGTTTCCGGAAATCAGCAAAGTAATCTTCCACATATCGACACCGGATCCAGATAAGATCCATATCGACATCTCACTGCTTTCGGGTACAGTCCGTATCGTTTCCGGCGACAGAGACGAAACATCCGGATCGGGAACTCCCGAGGTCATCATTGCCATCGGAAAAAGCGGAAAACAGGAAATCTGTGATGCCATCATTGCTCTTGCAAAAGAACACTGCAGTCCCGAAACGATTGACGAGACTGCCATCGAGAAACATCTGAAATTCAATGTGACGCCGGATTTCGTCATCAAGACCGGAGGAAGCCATCTAACCGATTTCCTCATCTGGCAGTCCGTATACTCCGAACTGTTCTTTACCGATGTCAACTGGACTAAATTCAGACGGGTCGATTTCCTGCGTGCACTGCGGGATTTCCAGTCACGGAAACGGAGATTCGGAAAGTAACTACACTAAAAAACTCTATACAAGGTAAAAAATGTCCCTGAAAGATATTCTGCATCCAAAAACGTCTGCCGGAACCCTTATCCGCGACATCATCGTAATCCTGCTCATTGTAGCAGTAATCGGCATCGTGCTCTTTGCCGTAGCCGGAACCTGGCCGGCAATGGTCGCTGTCGAATCGGGAAGCATGGAACCGAATATCACCACGTATTCCCTGGTATTCGTCGTCGATGAAAACCGGTTCGGCGGATGGCAGACGCAGAAAGAAGCACTCGCTTCCGGCGCAGGAACCATATTCAACGGATACGGCGATGTAATCGTGTATCAGCCGAACGGCATAACCGGCGTGACGCCGATCATCCATCGGGCGATTACCACGATCACTGCAGAGGAAGCCGCAACCGACTGGAACTTCACCGGTGACGCGGCACATGCAGGTGTCATTACCAAAGGAGACAATCCAATTACAAACAGTGCTCCCGACCAGGCAGGATACTTCGCACGGTACGGCAGAATGCAGCCGGTAAAACCGGAATGGATTGTCGGAAAAGCAGTCTTTGCCATTCCGTTCATCGGCTGGATCCCGCTCAATATCATCCCCAGCATCCTCATTGCAATCGGTATCGTTGTCGTTATCGAGATCATATCCCATATCGTTGCCAAACGAAAAGCTGCATCTTCCGCGAACCGCAGAGATAAACGCAACAACACAAACAAGACAAAGAAACAATGACCGTCGACACAATTCTCACCTCAGTTCTTTCCGGGAAACGGATGAGCGAAGAAGAAGCGGCAGTGCTTCTTGCAGCAACCGGTTCTGACATCTGGAAGATCGCCGATGCCGCAGACAGGATGCGGAAAAACGTCTGTGGAGATACCGTGACATTTGTCCGGAACATGAATATCCATCTGACGAACATCTGCAAGAACCGGTGCGGTCTTTGTGCATTCGGCACGTCGGTGAATGCGCCAGATGCCTACATGTTTTCCGACCAGGAATTCAGAGAACATGCGAGACAGGCACGGGATGAAAACGTCACTGAAGTCTGTTATCTTGCCGGAATCCATCCTTCGTTCACTATCGACAGTTACGTCAATATCATCAAAGCCTTCCACGAAGAAATCCCGTATATCCATGTACACGGATGCAGTCCGGATGAAATCCTCTTCGCGGCGACCAAGAGCGGTATCTCCACAAAAGAAGCTCTGCAGCGTCTGAAAGATGCAGGTCTCGATTCTGTCCAGGGAACCGCGGCAGAGATCCTCGACGATGAAGTGCGGAAAATCATCTGCGAACGGAAACTGCCGGTAGCCGAATGGATCCGTATCATCAAGGAAGCTGCCGCCCTCGGATTCAAGGCAACGTCCACGATTATGTACGGATCGGTAGAAACCATCCGGCAGCGTGCACATCATCTCCAGATTCTGCGTGATATCCAAGACGAGACACAGGTGTTTACCGAACTGGTACCGCTCGCCTTCCTGCACAAGAACACGCCGCTGGATAAAGCAGGTATCGTGAAACATGGTGCATTCGGCCGTGAAGACCTGCTGATGATTGCCGTATCCCGGCTCTTCCTCGACAATATCAGAAACATCCAGGTACCCTGGACAAAAGTCGGTCTGAAAATGGCACAGCTCTGTCTGTGTGCCGGCGGAAACGATCTGGGCGGAACCATGTACTGCGATTCGCTGTCACGAACCGCAGGTGCAGATGAAGATGCCGATTTCTGCAGTCCGGAAGATATGGCACTGATCTGTGCAGATATCAACCGCCCGCTGAAACAGCGCGATACCCTCTACAATCTCATCTAGATTTTTTTAGTCGGCGGACGGGAATTCAAACCATCCGTACTGTCCGCCACCGCCGGGATGAAGAATGATATTGCCATTCCGCATGGCCATCACTGCTTTTCCGACCGGTTCCGAAATCTGACACAATTCGGATTCGGATACCGAAAGAAGCACATCGATTTCACGCCCGAACCGGGCAAGATATTTTTCATAGAGTGAGCGTGCCTTCTTGGTTGTCGGTGAAGAGACTCCGAGAACACGGGCAATGACTTCGCCGAGCGGAATGAGTTTCAGATACGGCGGACGCGGAGTACGCATCTGTTCCGGCACGGTGGATATTGCCAGTGCACGTTCACGCACGCCGAGTTTTATGCGTCCCTTGTCATGCGGACATTTCCAGTGCAGCCGTTCCGCTTCTTCGTAGGAGAACTGCGCATAACAGCGGGTACATGCCGTCCGGTTGTATTTTCCTTCTTCCGGGAAGAACCCGGCATTCAGGGTGACTGCAGATTTCTTCAGTGCATCAAGAACGGCATGAGCATCCGTTCCCGAAACCGAAAGACGGGTGAATTCCCGTCCCAGTTTTTCCGGGTACTGACTGTGTGCATCCGAGTTGCTCAGGAACGGCACGTTCTGAAATTCCGGAATGCCGGCACCATACGATGAATCGGCGGACAACCCCAGTTCGCAGAAATCGAACGGTTCTTCCCCATAACATTCCGACGGCAGGCGGTACGCGGCAAACAGCGACGTCCACGGCGTAAACGCATGCGCAGGACCAATCATGCCGCCGACATCATGTACGATTTCGGCAATGGTCTCGCCGTTCGCATAGAGATGCGGCCGACCGGCCGTCACAAGATGGGTGCAGAACGGCGCAAACCGTTCCTGCATCTCGGCGAACTGATCCAGCGTTTCCGCAAGAATCAGATGATGAACCCGGTGGTCGTCTTCCACTTCCGTCTGCGGAACGACAATGACGGATTCATCATCATGGAGATGGTTCGTCCACATCTTCCGCCATTCCGGATGAAGTGCGTCGCCGGTACCGATGACATCGATACCTTTTCGCCGACATCCTTCCAGAATCGTTTCCGGCGCGAGATCCGGCGAGGTAGCCATGGCAAACCGCGAATGGATATGGAGATCGGCATTCAGGTCCATTTATCCGATATACCTGAGATCGTCTGCGGAATTCTTCTTCATGGACGATGCAAATGCCGTCAGTTCCGTCTGCATCTCTTCTGCAAGCTGCAGGAGATCCTTGCGGTCTGCTTTCAGGCCGATGAGCTTTTCCAGGACATCGAGCACCGCGGTCGAACTCACCGGATCAACCAGATATCCGGACGTCTCGCCGAGCATGGCGATTCCATCGATTCCCATCGATGCACCGTAGGTGACAATCAGTCCTGCCGCTCCGATGATTCCACCGACCGGTTCTACGCCGTTAAGAACAGCACCGGCATCGAGAACCTCCTGTTTCAGTTCCGGACGGGAAACCGCTGCAAGTACGCGCGGTTTATCGACAAGACGGCCGAGCCCGTATCCTCCCAGCGTATATATCCGCGATACGCCCAGTTCCTTGAATATCCGTGCATAGGTCTCGCCCAGAATATAATGTCCTTCCGGGCCGACACTCTGGCAGTCTCCCGACAGAAGAATCATCGCAGGCGAAT
>DALTWN010000061.1 GCA_029987045.1 Methanocorpusculum sp. | reverse complement strand
GCAAGAATGGATGAACAACCTTCAGGAGCAACCTTGGATGAGAAATTAGACGGGAATGAGAGGCGGTTGAATGCGCCCCATCTCTCTTCCGGAATATACATCCAGGAAATATCCGGCACGGATCCCTTGATACCAACCGAGATACAGGCAATTGAATTGTAGTGTAATGCACCGACCGCGTTCCTGATATCAGCCGGAGCATCAAGCATCGGTAAGAGGACCTGTAGCGGAATCGTCGAGATGATGCGGTCTCCGGCATAGGTTTTGCCGCCAGCTGTAACTTCCCATCCGCTCGGTGTTTTTCTTACTGCAGTAACCTCGGTTCCTGTCAGAATTGCATTCTTTACCGGTGCTTCAATTGCCCGTACCAGTGCTTCAATTCCTCCGGTGATCGGATAGGAGAAGACAGACTGATGCGTATATCCTTCGGTTTCGATACCCACGGCAGATTTGATGATATCTTCTACCGGCGGACGCGGAACTCTTCCATCCATCCAGTGCTTGGACATCTTATCGGTTGGATAATTCCAGATTTTTTCATTGTAGGGGACGAGATAGCATTCTGCAATACCCTTACCGAATGTTGCATAAATCCATTCCTTGAAATTCTGCGGTTCTGCAATTTCTCCTTTTTCAGAAGCGATAAGCATTTTGATATATTCACTGATACAGAAGTAGAGATCTTCTTTTGGCAGTTCAGACAATCCGTTTTCGAAAGGATACTTGACGTAGCGTCCCTTATAGAATATCTTCGTATTACGATTCCTGAACTCACGATTCGTATCCAGAACTTTCTGCATGAATTCAAGGACTTCCGTATCCCGTGAGAAAACGATATGGGATCCGCCGGCATCAAAAGTGAAGCCGTTTCTTGTTTCGGAAATACAGAGCCCCCCGGTCTTTTGACTCTTTTCGAAAACCGTTACTGTATTGCCTTTTTCGGCAAGTAGACGTGCGAGGGTGACTCCGGTAAGTCCTCCTCCTAAAATCAGCCATTTATTAGACATAGTTACTGGATGAATGAATGGATTAATTCGCCAATCAGCGGACGTTTCATAATGATTGCATCGTACTGGCACATCTCATGGCAACAGTAGCAGCGAATACAGTTGGTCAGGTCGAATGATGCCTTTCCCTGAGAGAGGTGAGCTGCTTTGACCGGACAGATACGTACGCACTGTCCACAACCGACACATTTCTTCGGATTGATAACCGGAGACGGAGAATAGAGTTTTCCCATCCGCTGAAGACGACGATAGATGTTACGTTTTTGCCAGGATTCCTTGACTTCCTGACGATACGTTGATGGCGGAACAAAGTCCTTTATCGGCACAATCTGATCTCCGGTAACCGTCACTTCATCTATCAGTCCACGACGAAGAGCTGCAATAGTTGTTGCGATTGATTCCGGCGCCATGGCGACAAGCGTCTGTGCGGTAATGTCGAGACCATACACGGATTTCGAGGCGAGGACATAGCCGATATTACGCGGGTTTCCTCCCTGTGGTCCGTTCCCTTCCATTCCGACAATTGCATCCATGACCACAAAATCCGGTTTAATCAGTTCGTTCAGATCAACCAACATTTCTGCAAAATCGGTAAAGTCCGGGAAACGCGAATGGAACACCGGTTTGTCCAGTCCCGGCACAACTCCGAAGGTATTCTTGACTGCACCGGAGAAATGCGCAAACATGTGCGTCTTCAGCTTACAGACAGATATGACGACATCGGCATTGCAGACCTGATTGATGACCGTGAAGTGTTTCATTACGACACCGTCAGCAAAGTCACGTTCCTGGTATCCGGTATCATAATCAAGATCTATGCCCAGGTCCTTTGCGACATCTTCAATCCCACATTTGTGGTACACACGGTGAAGAGTGTGCGGAGTATAGAGAATGCCTGCTCCCGGACTATCTGCAATCGAGACAATCCCGCCTGCATCCTGGACAAGTTTGGCGACTGCCCAGACGACCGACGGATGCGTCGTCACTGCACGGTCGGCAGCGGCATCAGATAAGAGGTTCGGTTTGATAAGGACTTTCTTTCCTTTGACATTCGGGAATCCGCCTGCAAGCCGCACAGCTCTTCGAACCGCCTGTAGAACTTCCTCCTTTTTATCATACGACGAGCATTTCGCCGAGCCGGTAATAGAACCCATGGTATTATTGTCTCCGGCATATGCAAGAGCCTAGCTATGCATACACCGATATTGAATAGTAAATATTTGATGTTCATTCTATAATAATAACATTGGTTGACATTTCACGTGTATTTAGGGTGAAATATTTGCAAAATAGAGATGATATGTAAAAAAATGAGGGTATTGAGGGAAGAAAATCTATCTCAACTGATATATTAAATCTGCTTCCCGCACTCTGGACAGAATTTTGAACCTGCCGGAACCGGTTTGCCACAGTTGGGACAGAATGCCCCGCCACCCAGTTTCTGACCGCAGGACGGACAAAATTTGGCTCCTGCAGGATAGACCGCTCCGCAGTTCGGACAGTGCGGACCATTGGCTGCTGCTCCTGCTGCCGCTCCAAACGGTGCGAGAGGCTGCTGAGCATTGTTCGCCATTCCCTGCATCATGATGCTGCCCATGGAAGCACCGGCTCCCATACCGGCTCCCATCATTGCGAAGCCTGCTCCATCTCCACCTTTTGCAGCGCCGACACCCATGTTTTCAATCGCCTTTCCTGACTGATACTGCATGTAGTTTACACCGAGGGCAGACATTGCGCCGCGTTTGTTCAGTGCTTCCTGGACTTCTTCCGGCAGACTGATGGTTAACCCGGCGAACTTCATGATCGCAAGACCATAATTTTCGACTTCCTGGGTAAGTCTTGCAAGGCATAATTGTTCGATTTCCTGCAGATATGCAGGCATATCGAGAACACCCATCTGTTTCTTTGTCTTCAGTTCGCCGAGGGTGTCATTCAGCACCGTTACAATCTGACCTTTCAGCCACTCAACTACTTCTGCTGACTGGGTAATTCCCTTGGTTCCAACGAACTGTGTGATAAGCAGCATCGGATCTGTGACCTTGTAGGAGAACTGACCGAAAATCCGCAACTGAACAACACCGAAGTCATTGTCCCGGAATGCGAGAGGCTGCGATGTTCCGAACTTGTCTCTCAGCTCACGTCTCTGAACCCAGTAAAACTCACCAATCTGAACATTTCCCACAGTGGCACCGATAATTCGTGAAAGAACCGGCAATGTTTCAGTTGTCAGTGCATAGCGGTCAGGACGGTCAAAGACAGCAAGCGCTTTCCCGTCACGGAAAAAGATACCGTATTCATCTTCCCTGACAAGGACGTTATCGTTGAGCATGATATTGCGGGGAAGACGCCAGATAATATTATCTCCCTTGTAATCTTCCACCCAATAGAATCCGGCACGCGCATCTGCTCCTTCGATATCCGAGCCGGCGCCGATATTTTTACTTGTTTTTGAAAATAATCCCATTGTTCTTACTCCACGAGAATACCAGCTGCTTTCAACACACGGGTATCAATGATTTCTGTAAATTTCTGCAGATCAGTCTTCAGCTGTTTGAGTTTGATGGCGGCCGGTTGGAAATTTCCTGAACAGGCATCATCTTTGATCTGTTCAGCCAGATCGCCAAGTGTCTTGACCGTTTCAAGAAGTGACAGATCAAGCTCATAGAGGTTATTCAGATCATCCTGCAGGATACGGACCCCTGCAGAAATACCGGAATACCCCTGCTGGGCATGACGGATTTTTGCATCAACCGTTTTTGCTTTGGTTATGGTTGCGGCGATATCATTCATTATGTCCAGTTCAAGTCCGCGTGATGCTTCTTCACGAGCCGATTCAAGTGGCTGCAATACATGGATCTTAACCGCATCAGCAACCTGGGTTCTCAGCATTGAATCAGCAATACGTGCATCTTCACGCTGACGATATCCGCGGTATCCCGGGATAAACAGCTGAATTTTCTTGATAAGACCGCGATCCTCTTCTACTCTTTCACGTAAGTCAGTCATTTTCAGTTTTTCCTCCGTGCAATGGTGATTCCAGCAATGATACCGACAATAATCAGTGCAACTGCTCCAAGTACGATACCGAGACTTCCGATTGCCGGGCTGATGATATTGGCAATAATCAGAATCCCTCCGATAATTATGGAGATAGTGGATACCCAGGGGAAGCCGGGTTTCTGCATAACCAGATCAATAATGAGTGCAGACACCCCGGAACCTGCCAGGAATACACCTACACATCCCCAGAACGGATAATGCGTCTGAGGGAGGGCGCCCAGTAAGATTGCAATACCGGCAAAGACGGCAATTGCGGCCCAAATGAGCCCTACCCGTTTGTTGTCATTTACAATGGTTATCATAGAGTACCTATGTATGTTCTATTGTATGGTACCTGAGGATAAAGCATTTGTGTACTTCAGATCGGATGACCTGAGGAAAAAAAGAGAGATTATGACCGTTCGCCGAACAGGCGTTTGATTTCGTATGCTTTTGCTTTCCTTCCTTTGCGGGTAAGCATATGATTGTTTCTCAGCTTGATGCGTTTCACTCTGAACTGCTTGCCGGCCACGGCGGTAATACATCCGATTTCGAATTCTTTTTCCCCTTCCACGGTTTCGTACAACGGCATGGTGGTTGCACCCTTGTTTACCGATGCACTGATAATGACCACATCAACCAGCCGTGTCCATAGTGTCGTTATCTTTTCCGCAGAAAGCTTTTCACGCCGGGCATTGTCCGCTTCGATTGAAAGAACTTCGACATTATAGGTAGTATCATTTGCTTCGGCAACAAGATAATCGCCGACGGAAATCAGTTCTCCTTCTGCCAGTTCAATTTTGGCCGTTATCGATTCACTGCCATGACTGATGATGGCTTTGACATAGAACATACGCGGTTCTTTGAGAAGAATATGCATCGTATGCCCGCATTCCGTGCAGCGGACAACTGCCTGCGGCGGTTCCTTGAGAATCTCGAAATCCGTCTCCATCTCACAAACTGGACACGGCAGAACGAGATAATCGGTGTCTGCAGTTTCTTCAACGATATTTTCCGTATTCAACATATGTGGTATAATTGGCATTCAAACGAGATATAGACATCAGATAACCCTATCCTTGTACTTAATATCCTTTCAGAGCCCATACTAATGCATATTATGACACTGGGAACCGATATTGCACAATCAATAGAACGTATTGTCGACCGTGACATTCGGGTAATGCACGTCTGTGGAACACACGAAGCTGCCATTGCCAAATACGGTATCCGTTCTGTTATCCCCAAACAGTTCAAAATCGTAATGGGACCGGGATGTCCGGTCTGTATTACCCCCCAGGGTGAAATCGATGCTGCAGTACAGCTTGCAGAACGAGGAAATATCGTTTGTACCTATGGAGATCTGTTGCGGGTTCCAGGAACCAAGACATCACTTGAACATGTAGACGGCGATGTGCGTATCGTTCAGGGTGTTGCAAAGGCTGCAGAAATCGCCCGCGAAAATCCGGATAAAGAAGTATCATTCATCTCTGTCGGATTTGAGACGACCGTCCCCACAGTTGCTGCAACGCTTCTGACGAATCCGCCGGAAAATTTCAGTATATTGGTTTCTCACCGTCTGGTGCCACCAGCAATGAAATGGCTCATGGCACAGGGAGAAGCATCACTTGACGGATTCATTCTTCCAGGCCATGTCTGTGCGGTCATGGGATATCATGAATATGAACAGTTCAAGGTTCCGCAGGTTGTCGCCGGATTTGAACCGGAAGATGTTCTGCTTGGTCTGCTCATGATTGCACAGCAGATCGAAAACGGAGAGGCAAAGGTCGAGAATGCATATCCGCGGGTTGTTACCCGTGAAGGAAACGTCAAAGCCCAGCGTCTCATGAAAGATGTCTTTGAACCTGCCGACGTCGAATGGCGCGGGTTCCCGGTTATTCCGGAATCAGGTCTGAAACTCAAAAAGGAGTTCGAACAATACGATGCCCAGAAAAAGTTTGACCTGAAATTCGAGAAAGTCACCAAGAAGAATGGCTGTATCTGCGACAAGGTTCTTCGCGGTATCGCCGACCCGACAGACTGCAAACTGTTCGGAAAACTCTGTACCCCCAGAGTTCCGGTCGGCCCCTGTATGGTTTCTCATGAAGGTGCCTGTAAAATCTGGTATCAGTACAATCAGCGCAAACAGTAACTATGACATTCCATCCGACAAAAAATCCGGTCTTCTGGCAGGAAACAGCTGATACCTGTTTTGCTGAAGAACGCTTTGAGAAAGCGGCGGAAGCGTATCTGCGGGTATGCGAGCTGACCCCTGGAAAAGCGTCCGCGTGGGCAGGGAGAG
>DALTWN010000248.1 GCA_029987045.1 Methanocorpusculum sp. | reverse complement strand
CACTGATGATCTCCGATACGGCACTGATGAGTTCATCGCCGATCATCCTGATCGATGAAATCGAGAATGCAGGTATCGACCGGAGAAAGGCACTTGAACTGTTGTCCGGCGGAGACAAGATCATCCTGATGTCGACGCACGATCCTCTTCTTGCATTGAACGGCGACAGACGGATTGTCATCTCCAACGGAGGAATCGCAGCGGTTCTGGAAACGACTGCAGAAGAACGTGAGAGTCTGTCGATGCTTGAGGAGATCGATGCGGTAATCCAGAATGCTCGGAACACGCTTCGCTACGGCAGACGAATCGAAAAAGAAATGATGATGAAAAGAAGAGAATGAATCAGGAGTAAAGAACCATGTGGGAATTATATGACAGAATGATTGAAGAGATTCCGGCTGATATCACGGTCGCTGATGTCAGAGTGGGAAGTGAAGCGAGTTATGTGATCAGCAGCGAAGGCGGATTCGGGTATGCCGGATACCGTGAATATTATCAGCGTGCACCGCAGGTCACCAGAAACCGTATCGGCATGCCGCTGAAAGAACTTGCCGGCTGTATCAAGTCGTGGAACCTGATTGAAGCGTCGCTGGGTCAGGCGGCTCTCTGTGCATGGTACAACACGCCGGAACGTGCTGCAGAGAACGGGATTGCGGTTCTGGATAAGAAACGGGTCGAAGAACGTCTCAACGATCCGTTCATTGCGTCACAGAATCTGGTGAAAGGCAAGAAGGTCGTTGTCGTCGGGCATTTTCCGTTCCTGGAACGGCTGATTGCGCCGGTCTGTGATCTCGCAATCATCGAATGGAATCCATCGGAGGGAGATTATCCGTACTCGGCTATCGAGTATCTCATTCCGGAAGCGGATTACGTGTATCTGACCTGCGCCGGGTTCGGGGACAAGACGATGGAACATATGCTCGATCTTTCGGAGAATGCGGCACGGACCACCATCGTCGGACCGGGAACCCCGCTCGCTCCGCAACTGTTCGATTTCGGTGCGGATGAACTGTCGGGATTTGTCGTGACTGAGCCGGAACTTGCAGCACGTATCACTTCCGGTGCGGAAGACCAGCGGATCTTTTCTGCCGGACGCAAGGTCGCGTATAAAAAGAGCATCTAAGCTCTTCTGAAGTTCTTTTTTGGAAACGTTTTTCGTATCGAATATGGAGTCCTCAACCATCCGTAAATCTGCGAATCTTCGTTGAATCGGTTTGGAGGTCAGGAATATTTCAAAAATAGAAGAGGGGTTGTTTCTTCTCCTCTTTGAATAATGTAAGTATGTTGTCCTTTCGTATGGATACTAGCTGTATGCTTACTGTTTATTTTCGCCGAATACGTTTTCATAGATCATGTCAGAACCGGTTGCCGCGAGTCTGGCACGTTCATCTGCTTCTTCAGCAAATCCGAGAACCGGAAGTTCCATGGAGTATCCCGGAACATGACCGAACATCTTCTCTAGTTCAACCTGCTGGGCGTGCATAAATAATGCGTTCGGGATTTCCATTGGACAGAGTTCCTGACACTGACCACAGTTGATACAGGAATC
>DALTWN010000060.1 GCA_029987045.1 Methanocorpusculum sp. | reverse complement strand
TCGATCAGGATGATCGGCGATGAACTCATCAGTGCCGTATCGGAGATCATCAGTGCACGCGACTGACCGCCGGACAGCTGCGTGACCTTGGTGTCGCGTGAGAACTTTTCACCGGCAAGCGTATTCGCCGCGGCAAAACATTTTTCAGCGGCGGTTTCAGGATCCGGAATCATCCGGCTTTTTGCATGCATCACCAGGAACGAAATCACCGTGATATCCATTACGAAATTCATGTTCTGCGAAAGCTGGGCTACCAGTTTTCCGCCAAGCGAGAAACGCTGTTCATCCGTAGGAACTGACCCGTTCAGCAGAATCTGCCGCTTCGTCGGTGTATCACGCTGGGCAAGCGCTTCGATATCTTCAAGCAACCTGCTCTTCCCGGAACCGGTCGGCCCCACGATACTGATCACTTCACCTGGCCGAACGGTAAGTTCAACCGATTCAGCGTCTCCCAGCTTGTTCTGACCCCCAAGAATCGTCAGCGAGGTTATCTTGTAGGACGATTCACCACTGTCCGCGAAGGAAGAAAGGAACTGTACGAAATTGCCGCAGATCTCGCCCGGCTGCAGACCGAACTCTTCGAGTTCTTCCTCGATTTCAGGTGTCAGTGCCTCGCAGAACGTACACGACGCATCAAGATGGTCAAGGCGCATATTCGCCAGATAATCCGCCGCATGCGGATATCTTTTAAGCAACTCTTTCAACGGCAGCGTTTCGATATCCCGATAATAGTCTGCTGATTCCATCACTCGAACTCCATCTTCTTCAGCATACCCATCTGATAGTTGTCGCCGATTCTGGTTTCACCCGTACAGTACGAACAGATAGCTGCGGGCATCGTGAATCTGAGCGTGCGGTCAATCAGAGAATCGATCTCCATCGCAGACTCCATGAATTTTGCAAGCAGGAATGCACCCTGTCCGGTAATCCCGTTCACAAACAGAATCTTTGCTGATGCGTTCACCTCACGAATGGAAAAGGCGAACACTTCACGCTCGGCCTGCGACACCACATCACCTTTGGTAACCACGATCACATCCGCATATTTGAGCATCGGCCCGATCTTTCGCGGCGTATTGACTCCGGATAAATTGTCGATGACACATACTGCCAGAATGCCATTGATGTATGGAGAACACCGGTTGCACAATCCGGCACTTTCCGTTATGAGCAGAGAAAAATCGTTTCTTCTGCCCCATGCAACCGCTTCTTCGACATTACTGACGAAGAAGTGGTCAGGACAGGTCTTTCCGGCGAAACCGGTCTGTACCGGAATGCCGTTCTCCTTGTAGCGGAGATGGTCGAACGAGGTCAGGGAATCGAATTTGACCACCCCAGTCTTTTCCGGCGGAAGACCTATCGCTTTCAGTGCCTGCAGGATGACCGAAGTCTTACCCGACGACGGCGGGCCGGCAAAAGTAACCAGTTTCATGGCTTCAGTCACCTGCGTGGGTCAGGATATGTTCTATTTCCGGTACGATGATTTCTTCAGCCGCAAGTTTTCCCGCATGCGGAGACCCTGGAATACAGAAGATGGCTTTGCCGTTGACGACACCGGCATCCGCACGGGTAAGAATGACCGCCGTCCCGATCTGCGCCAGACTTTTTGCACGGAACAGTTCCCCGAATCCTTCCATCCGTTTCTCGAAGAGAGGTGCAACCGACTCGATAGTGATATCATCCCGGGTAATACCGGTACCCCCGTTCACCACGATGCAGTTCGCAGGGGATGCAAGAGCCGCTTCTACTGCCGAACGAATCTGTACACGGCCATCCGGAACAATGACCGGTTCTTCTGCGGTCATGCCGGCATTCCTGAAGGCTTCGACAATTACTTTCCCTGAAATATCCGTCTTCTCGGTCCTGCTTGACGATACGGTAATCACCGCCGCGATTACCGGGATGTTCTTGTGATGTTCATGCGCCATATAACTCACCTGCAACCTCTTTTATCACGGAACAGTACGGATCCTTCATATCTGTACGTACAATCAGATATGAACCGTCACCCAGAGAGAACTTCTTCGTGGGACAGGAGGGCGTGACGTCTTCCGCCGTACAGACGGCATGACAGAACATTCCCTCCAGCAGTTCTTCCGGACTTCCTTCCCCGATCCGTACAGAAAGTCCGCTCTCACTGAGTTTCTGGATAAGAGATTCCAGACCTTTCGAATAGGTTCCGCCGATAAGGACCGTCGATTTCAGTTCGGCTGAATCAGCCTCAGCAACAACGGTAACGCTCTCACCGGCAGATGCAGTCCCGACTCCTCGGGGAATATGGATATAGGCATTCGCTTTTATGCTGTTCATCAGTGCACTGGCAGACCGGATCTGCGGAAGGACCACATACCGTCCTTCAACAAATGCCGCAGAGGCAAACCGGAATTCATCAATAGATTCCTCGGTCTCGACAACCGATCCTGCACGTGCACTGATTGCGGTCGTTTCCGGCCCGACGAATCCCCAGGATTCAAGAAGCGGGCGCAGGAAAACCCGCAGAACGGTTGCCGCCGCCAGCGGGAAGCCCGGAAGGCCGATGACCGGTTTGCCCTTGATGAGACCAAGCATCACCGGTTTTGCCGGTTTCATAGAGACGCCGTGGAAAACGACCGTTCCCAGTTCTGCTATGATCGATTCCGTGTAATCCTTTGACCCCATCGAAGACCCGGCGGAAATCAGGACAATATCATTCTCATCGACAGCTTTGGCGATAGCTGCACGAAGAAGATCACGGTCATCGTCTACACCGGGATACCTGACGACAGATACCCCGAACTGTCGCAGATATGCCGCTACCATATATGAATTGCTTTCAACGACCTGTCCTGCTTTCGGTTCGGTTCCCGGAGATATGAGTTCTGTTCCGGTCGGCAGCATGCCGACGGAAACATGCTTTACCGGAACCGAGGAATACCCGTAATTTGCAAGAGCACCGATATCGAACGCACGCAGCCTCGCACCCGCCGGAAGAATCATCCTGCCTTTCTTGATATCTTCTCCCGCCAGCCTGACATTCTTTCCTTTCTTGATGGGAGATGTGATAGTAATACTGTGTTCACCGACGGAAACATCTTCTATCATAATTACCGCATCGAACGTCCCTGAGACAGGATTTCCGGTATTCACACGTTCAAACTCGGTCAGCGTCACCGGACTGTCGGCAGAAGCACTGCCGGTCTGGGATGATATGACGGCAAATCCATCCATCGCAGAGACCGGAGACGGCGGCATAGAATATCGTGCATACAGCGGTTCGGCAAGAACAGATCCGCATGCCTCCTCGAGGTCCATGACCCGTACCGATACGGACGGCTGCAGATTCCGCATATGATTCAGCGCAGAAAGATAGGGTATTTTCAACATTATATACTAGAGAAAATAGGACCGCGGATTTGAAATAGATATGGATAAGAGTTAAACATGTTAAATTAACCAACTGGCGATGTATATATCAGAGGGAGGTCAAAATAATATATTAACAATGAACTGCAGCTGTCCTATGACCGATCCATTCGGCCGAAAGATTACTGATGTACGCATAGCCGTAAACAGTGCATGTAATCTCAACTGTCTCTACTGCCATAGCGAAGGCGAAGGAGACAACGGCTGCGTACGTTCTCCAGCACACACCAGACTGTCTGCTGTTGATGTAGGCGAGATAACCTGCTGTCTTGCGGACCTCGGGGTAACCACCATCAAACTGACCGGGGGTGAACCGCTGCTCTGTCCTGATATCTGCGATATCATACGTGCAATCCCTTCGTCCATTCAAGTTTCACTGACGACGAACGGAACCCTGCTTGCCGAAAAGGCCGCAGACCTGAAAGCCGCAGGACTTACCCGGGTGAATATCAGTATCGATTCCCTGGACCCGGACCGGTATGCGAAAATAACCGGGAAGAATATGCTCGACAAGGTCCTGAACGGACTGGATGCCGCTGTCGCCGCGGGTCTTACCCCGATAAAGATCAATATGGTTATCCTGCCCGGCATCAACGACGATGAAATCGATGATTTCATCAGATTCGTCCAGGGAAAAGAGGAACTTATCCTGCAAGTCATAGAACTCATGGATCTGAACGGATGGGCAAACGCACTCCCTTCATCTGCCAGACACAGTTCCGAGATCGTCGAAAATCTCGAAGAACGGCTGAAATCCGAAGCGGAAGAAGTCGTTACCCGGAGAATGCATCACCGAAGAAAATATTATCTTGACAAGGCGGCCATAGAGATAGTACGACCCATGCATAATGCCGAATTCTGCAGGAACTGCAACAGACTGCGCATCACCTCGGACAAGTATCTCAAACCCTGTCTTCTGCAGACAGGAAATGAGATTTCACTGGACGGTCTGCATGGTGATGAAATCCCCGCAGCAATCGCGAAGGCGGTTGCCGCAAGAAAACCTTACTTTACCTGAAACGATCATGACTGATATTTGCCGCATGCAGAAAGAGGATATCGATATCGACGCTATCCTGTCGTCAACAACGAATGAAACGGACGGAGCACAGATTGTATTCGTCGGACGGGTCAGAGACGACGGTCTTGAAGGCCTGGAAATCGAGGCTGATGTTTCACAGGCGGAAAAGGATCTGCGTACGATATCCGATGATGCGAAAAAACGCTTTTCTGTCTCGGCAGTGCATATTATTCATCGATTCGGATCTCTGTCCGTCGGAGAAGTCATCATTGTTACCGTTGTCTGTTCATCTCATCGCAAAGAAGGATATGAGGCATCCGAATATGTCATCGACAAGATCAAGGAATTCGTTCCGATCTGGAAACAGGAAGTTCTTGCCGGCGGTAAAAAAGGAGACTGGGTGGAGGTTCACTAACAATGCCTGAATTCACACATATCAATGAACGAAATGAAGTACACATGGTAGACATCACCGGCAAAACGGATGTCTTCCGTGAAGCTGAAGCTTCCGGCAAGATCTATCTCCGGAAAGAAACACTGAAAGCCATTGCCGACGGCACCGTCATCAAAGGGAATGTCCTGGCAACGGCACAGGTAGCGGGAATCATGGCGGTTAAACGGACATCCGACCTGATTCCAATGTGTCATCCGATTCCGATAAGCGGCGTGGAGATCACGTTCATCCAGACCGAAGAATATATTGAAGCACGATGCCGGGCAAAAACGGTCGGTAAGACAGGTATCGAGATGGAAGCACTGACCGGGGTCCTTATAGCTCTCGATACCATCTGGGACATGGTAAAATCTGCAGAAAAGGATGAAAACGGCCAGTATCCGGTGACACGTATCGAGAATATTCACGTCATCGAAAAAATCAAGACGGTCTGAATTCAGCAGTTAATTCAAAATAATTTACAAAGTCAAGAAATATCCCTATTCATTAATAACACACGCAACCAATATTTCTTACTCAATAGCCATGCCGCAGACGACACCACATCTTCTCAAAAGCAGCCGGAAAGCACCGAACTATAAAATCCGGTTCGTCATTCTCATCGTTCTCGCAGCGGCATGCTTCCTCGTTTCCCTGGGAGTCGGACGATTCGGCCTGACGCCGTACGAAGTTATCAGAGTCCTTTTTTCCGGCATCATTCCCTTCGACCAGATGACCCAGACCGACTGGAGCGTCATCTTCAATGTGCGTCTGCCGAGAATCTGCGGTGCGTTCCTCGTCGGTGCGGCACTCGCGACCGCCGGCGCAGCATACCAGGGAATGTTCCAGAACCCACTGGTATCTCCGGATATCCTGGGTGCATCGGCCGGTGCTGGATTCGGAGCGGCAATCGCGATTTATACCAACCAGCCGCCGTTCATGATTGCTGTCTTCGCCTTTTTCGGCGCCATCATTGCAGTGATGGGGGCATACGTTGTCAGCAGACTCGCAAAAGGCAATGCGACACTCTCTCTCGTTCTCGGCGGCATCCTGGTGGGCAGTCTCTTTGCGGCAGGAACTTCCTACATCAAACTCGTTGCCGATACCACGAACCAGCTGCCGGAAATCACCTACTGGCTGATGGGCGGCCTGTCCGGTATCGACAGCATGTCGGAAGTCCTCTTCGCCCTCATCGGAATCGCCATCGGTATCATTCCGCTGATACTGCTCCGCTGGCGGCTGAATGTCCTGACACTCGGCGAAGACGAGGCAAAAAGCATGGGTGTGAACACCCATCGTCTCCGTCTCATAACCATCATCTGCGCCACCCTCATAACCGCGGTCGCGGTCTCGATCTCCGGTATCATCGGATGGATCGGTCTCGTGATTCCGCATTTCTGCCGTATGATCTTCGGCTATGACTATCGGCGGATCATTCCAGCGGCCATCATCTTCGGCGGCGCGTTCCTGATCCTGGTCGATGATTTCGCCCGCAACATCGCATCGATCGAAATCCCGATCGGTATCCTGACGGCATTCATCGGCGCACCGATATTCGCCTGGCTGCTGAT
>DALTWN010000059.1 GCA_029987045.1 Methanocorpusculum sp. | reverse complement strand
CCCACCGGTCTGATTTGCTTTGAGTTCCCGGTCTTTCTGCACCCCACCGCCGATATCATAAATCAGATGCCGGAGGGTAACACCGAGCGGGACTTCTACAAGACCGGTATGTTTTATCTTTCCAACCAGTGAGAATACCTTTGTTCCGGTATTGTTCTCTGTCCCGGTCTTCGCATATGCTGCACCTCCATTCCGGATGATGACAGGAATGTTTGCAAAGGTTTCTACATTGTTCAGAACGGTCGGGTTTCCCCATAATCCTTTTTCGACACTGTGGATGTATTTTGCCCGTGGTTCTCCGACCTGCCCTTCAATGGATTTCATGAGTGCCGTCGATTCTCCGCAGACAAATGCTCCGCCGCCGCGAACGACGGTAAGTTCGAATTTTTTGCCGCTTCCGAGAATATTGTCTCCGATGATTCCCCGTTCCGTTGCAGCTTTCAGTGCACGCCTGACGCTATCGAGCGCAAGGATGTATTCATCACGGATATACATGTATCCGCGTTCCGATCCGATGGCAAGAGCACAGATTACCATTCCTTCGATGACACTGTGCGGATCACCATTGAGAATCGCACCATCCATGTATGCTCCAGGGTCACCTTCATCTCCGTTACAGATGACATATTTCGGGAATACATCCACTGCAACCGCACTGCGCCATTTGCGTCCGGTCGGGAATCCTGCCCCGCCTCTGCCCCGTATCTTTGATGCATCGATTTCCTGCAGGATGGCTTCCGGTGTCATTGTCAATGCTTTTTTCAGGGCCTCATATCCGCCACGGGAAATATACGCGTCAATATCCCGCGGATTGATTACTCCGGTGTTGCGAAGGGCAACTTTTGTCTGTAAGCTATAGAACGGATTATCATTCTGGTGAATCAGTGGTTTCTTGTCGGCATCCTTGAGAAGCAGCCGGTCTATGAGCTCTCCCTGCAGAATGGTGGTGGCAATGATCTCCGCTGCATCCTTCGGATTTACCTGATAATACATGATATCATCAGGCATGATCCGGACGATGGGACCGAGTTCACACTGGCCGCTGCATCCGGTATTTTCGACGGTACAGACAACCGTCGCATCGGCCTGTGTCTTTGCGAGTTCTTCACGGAGATTATCGGCAAGTTTGAGACTGCCGCCTGCTACGCAACCCGGGCCGCAACATACCAGAATCTGTTTTGTCATTTCTGCATCTCCTCCTCACGATATTTTGCGAGAATTGCCCTGATCTTTTTATGGGTAAGCTTTCCATAATACCGGGTATCAACAAGCATTACCGGTGCCAGTGCACAGGTTCCAAGACAATTGACCAGTTCCAGCGAGAACAATCCGTCTTCGGTGGTGTCTCCCGGTCGGATTGACAGTTCGGAACAGATGGTTTCTGCCATGTCGATGGATTTTTTGATATGGCATGCGGTTCCATCGCATACCCGGATGATATGTTTTCCCTTGGGTTTCAGTGAAAGAGCCTTGTAAAAGGTCACCATCGAATACAGATGTGAAACCGGGCATTCAAGATATTTTGCGGCTGCTTCCAGACCTTCACGCGGAACATATCCGTATTTATGCTGCATATCCTGAAGAATTGCCAGTGCGAATTCCATTTTCTGAGGATATTTTTCGATTATTGTATCCAATCCATCCAGTGCCATAGTTGAATACTGTTAAGTTTGGTTTGAAGATGGATATAGATTTGTTTTCGGGAAAAAAGTGAAATTAGTGCCGGGAATCTAGCACGATTTCCAAATAGGATTTAGTCAGACGTTCTCCAGTGATGCCATAGGTTTCTGCAAGCCTGTCGATAACTGTCATCGATTCTTCGGCAGTCAATCCGGCGGAAGCTTCGATTTCTGAGAATACACCGATTCCCGGCAGAATATCGAGGGTGATTATGGCATCTTTTACCTGGTAGATTTTCCTGTGTTTTTCCACGTCTGCAGTTTTCCTGAATCCAAGACGTTCGAGCAGGATTGAAAATTCTTCACCTGAAGAGAGATCGACAATGATTTCTTCCCGTGCCTTGAATCCTTCCTTTCCCACTTTTGCTCCTTTGTAAGTGATGCAGGGTGGCATTATCTTGCCGCATTTCTGGTTTTCGACATAACGCAGGCGCAGTGCTTCATCGGTCTTTGCAAAATCTCGGTGAGGTGCATTGTAATAGATATCGTGTTCATCCTGGTCTGCAATCAGGGTTGCACCGTCCCGAACAAGTTTCTCTTCGATAGGTTCGAGTGCTGCAACGCGGACCTTGATCTCGATTTCAAATCCCATGTATATCATATAGACGAAAAAACAAGATTAAGGTTTTCACCTGTGTTGACGAAGGATGGGAGGCAGGTTCAGATTTCCTCAACCACGAAGCATATATTCAATCGGAACAAAGGAAAATACATGGAATACGACTCATCGAAACTCATTGGAAATGTAATTCCGGTGAAAGAACTTACCGAGTACCAGGCAGGATCTGTTGTCTCCCGCATGGTTATAAACAAAAAGGCAGGAACTGTTACGGCATTTGCCTTTGAAAAAGGAGAAGGCTTGTCCGAACATTCTGCACCGTTTGATGCACTGGTTATCGCTGTCGAGGGCGAAGCGGAAATCCCTATCGGCGGGGTTTCGCATACAGTTCATGCAGGAGATATGCTAATCATGCCCGCCAATGTGCCGCATGCCGTACATCCGCTCACTCAATTCAAGATGATGCTCGTGCTGATCCATGAGTAATTCTTCAATCTATGGCTAAGTAGAGTTCTCTGGCTGTCTTTCAACATTCCAAGAAATTCTCAGTTCTTTTTTCAACTGAGTCGATGTGCTCATTCAGAATAATCTCTGCGAAAAAACGTACTCTCTCATGGATGTTGTCTGGGTCCAATACGATGGATATTCTGCTGAGAGAAAAAAGAAGAATTTGAAGATTACTTGCGCAATCCAGTCAGTATGAATATGGCAGCTCCAATCCCGGCAAGGATTCCCATAACCGGGAACGGAGATTTTGCAGATTCCCGTGTATTCCCATTTTCATCCACAAAAGTCTTCTCGTTTTCATCAAAGACAGTGAAGATTTCATACATCCATTCAATTTTGTCATCATCAAACTGCACAACGTTGAAATCTGATTCCGGATTGGAACTGAATATATGGGGTGTTCCGTTTTCGGTCGTTATGGTATCGGTTGCTTCGTTGTATATGTCAATATAGGGAGTAAAGATATCTCCTTCCTGAATGTGTCCGTCACCCCATTCGTTTACATACATGGGTTTCTGACTATCAATCGATTCCACATAGACATTTTCAACGGTACCTGTATCAGCGTTGATTGTTACTCCCAGCGACGAGTCCAGGGTAGTGCCGTTCCGCGTCATTGTACCATCCACGTAGAATTCAACACACTCTATTCCGTTGTACGTATACTCGTCATTATATTTCATGGTGATAAGAGACTGAGTGTCCTTGTTTTCCAGTACGAACCATGCTCCGTTCCATTCATAATCAGCTGCATAGCTATCGGTGGGAAGATATTCCCAGTAGGGATTGTCGGATGCAATCATTTCCTGCTCAGCAAGATCCTGCCCGAGGATTACCTCGGTACCATCACCCCTATTCAGCAGGAAGTCAATCATGACCACTTCCATACCAGTTCCATTTTCTAAGACAAGCGGAGTTGTTGTGGACGTTCCTCTGGCAGTTGCTTCCTGCGGAGCAGCAGCGGTTGCAGCAGATGGTACGGCGGAGCTACCATATTCGATATAATTCCGTATGGTTGACAGGTAATTTGCCCATCCTCCTCCTGAGAGTGAAATCACATTCCCGTATTTAGAAAATTCATTGTCGGTTCTAAGGAATTTTGCAACTGCAATCCCGTTTGAATCAGGAGACCGGGATTGTACCTCATTCGCTATGACTGCAGCCCCGACTGCACTACCCACTGCGTTTGCCGCATCCTTGATCTCACCTCTTCCGTATCGAGCGATATTGCTGACAAAATGGCTTAAATCCGCAGTAGTTCCGTATGTATTATCGCCATACACCCCAAAAGAATGCGTGTCCTGATAAGTTTTAACCAGAACATTCAGGGTCTCATCGTCCTGGAGAGCCTTTGCAAGTACTGATCCTAAGGTGTCGAGAGCTGAGGAAATAGCATTAATCTTAGACAGATCAATCAAAGACAGTGTTGTTGTCTTCTCAAGAGTGGTTTGGCGTATGTATGCTTTGATAATCGCTTTTCCGATAGTTATCGGATCGCTGGTGGATGCAAATATCTTACCAAAAACATTCTCGTAGTTTAACCCGCCAAGTGCCAATTCTTCAGAAGCCAGGAGGTAATCTCCCGCATCTTTCAGTTCATATGCAACTTCGATACAGGACATCAGACATGCATCAAAAATGATTATCGAAAATTTTTTGTCTGAAGCCATGAGTGCATTCCTGATACCTGAAACAGGAATTGTTTCATTATAATCGCTGTCTTTTACCGTTCCTGTGTATCTGGTGAAGTCGCTAGCGAATCCCACATATCCTCCGCCATGATCCCACAATACGATGAATCGCGGCAGGTTGGAAATCTGCTTTTTCTTGGCATACTCATTTGCATATTCGACAGCCGCTTTTAACCCGTCCGCAGTAGTCATCTTTGTATCAATACGTCCAAGAATATTTTTCGTCGGGTTTCCGTTAGCATCCTGTCCAAGCTGTTTTGGATTTTCTGCTTTATTGGCTTTAAGACATGCATAATCAGCAACTGCCATGCCATCTCCCCATCCGGCGAGGTTTCGTGCACCTCCATAAAATACCAGAAGTTCCGTCTTGGCCGGATCAATGTTATCAATCAGGTTGTAGACATTATCGGTACCTTCAGGAATCCCGATTTTGTCCTCCAGATCTCCACCGGCAACATACATAATCACGAAATTATCGGTTCCGGTAGCCGCTACCGGTATGGCCAGACAACCGATAATGATGGCCGTAGCAAGAAACGCAAGTACAAGCTTCTTCTGATTCATATATACAGTATATTCTTTCCCCTATCTATTTGAATATTGGTTATTCACTGTTTTCTGTGACTTCGCGGAAAATATCAAACGAAATCTCCGGCATTAACACGTGGCATTACTGTTTTGCAATTTGTAACAAGTAAAAATAGAATGGAGAAATTACTCATCAAACCCGACGTTCAATCTAAGTGGCTGGCAAGACGCCTTAGGCGGGCAGACCATACCCGACGTATGTCAAATCCCAATTTAGACTTCCACTCGCATCTGATGCTTGTTTCATGAATGGCATTCCTAATGCAGTGAATGTACCTTTGACTGGATTGAGGGTTACGGTTTCTGTTGATTCTCCCCAGACAAGCGAATAGGTATTATCACCAATCTTCTTCCAGGTCAACTGTTCTTCAGAGTCTGGGATAGAAGAGCTAGAGTACGTAGTAACAGCCTTTCCGGTACCGCCATTGTTGATAGTTAGCTTAATATTAAAAACTTTCAGCCAATTTTCCGGATTTATCCCTAGAATCATAAACTTTTTTTCGTAATCCGAGGGGACATGTGCAGTATCATTTAATTCTTTTAATATTTGTGCAGCGTCCAGTCCATAGGTTCCGACAATCGTGTCTGTTGTTTCAGTACATCCTGCACATGCAGTAAATGCTAAGACCAACGCACAGCCGAGCACCACAGCTGTCAATACTTTTGTTTTCGAATCCATATATTTGAATGGTTGACGGGAGAGAACATAAGCATATCTCAATCACGCGCATCTCTGCGGGGAATTACTGGTTTACCGTTTATAACAAGAAAAAAGAGAGGGTGTTTAAAGTCTCAAGAATTTAAAATGACACGATAGAAACCTAGTTCTGCTGAAGCACTCTTATCTGATGCCATAAGTGGCGCAGCTCCACTCGCATCTGCTACATGTTTTGTGAATACCGTTCCTGATGTAGTGAAGAATGTACCTTTGACTGGATTAACTGTTACTGTTTCCGTTGTTGTTCCTTTGATGAGCGAATAGGTTCCATCAGCATTCTTTTTCCAGGCAACAGCAACAGCATCGCTTACCGTTCCGTTTTCAGCAGTATAGTATGCACCGGTCAGATTCTCTGCCAGTACGAAGAGCGCTTTACCATCATCGTCCACCCATGCTCCGATAATCTGATTATCAGAAGTTTTCGATGTACATCCTGCGGCGATAACACAGCCGATGACGACTAATGCAAGAGTACCGATTGATACGACTTTCTTCATATTCATATGTATCATACTATGGTTGTTCACTACTTATAGATACGCGCATCTCTGCGGGTCATTGGTACTAACCTAAAATTTCTGTACAAGTAAACAGACCAAGAATTTATTCCCCAATTTATTCCCCAATTTCAGAGGATTTCCCATCTTCCTGTCTTATTCGACCCACGTACTGCTATTTCTCTCTCGGATAATTTATGATGTTCTGCTGATGAAACTGGTTC
>DALTWN010000247.1 GCA_029987045.1 Methanocorpusculum sp. | reverse complement strand
CATCATATGCGTATAGGATGCAAGAACATTCTGATACCGTACACCGTCACGACCGTCGACAATACCATATCCGCGATTCAGCGTGTACCCGAATTCATAGGGTCTAGCCAGTGCGACACTGCTGTAATGGAATTCATGACCCTTGAACGGGAACGTCCTGCCATGAAGAGTGACAGCTCCTTCCACATATCCCAGCCGTTTCCGGTCAGGAATGGTCGCGGTTCCCGCAAACACCCCGCACATCGGATAGGCCGCCGATGCGGAGATTCCGTGCCAGTCTGCGGCGATACGGATTGAATCCATCAGATACATCAGTCCACCGCATTCCGCATAGATTGGAATTCCGGCGTCGGCAACCTCCCTGATCCTAGTCAGGATTCTTCTATTCTCTGAAAGCTTTTCGGCAAAGAGTTCGGGATACCCTCCGCCGAAAATGTATCCGTCAGCGTGCGGAAGTTCATCACGCAACGGACTGAATGTGATTACCCGGAATCCGCAGGAACGGAGAACAGGTTCAAGTTCTCCGTAATAGAAACAGAAGGCTTCATCCGATGCAATCGCAATGGTCTTTCCGGATGCCAAAGACGGTTTCAGGCGGTCAGGAATCACAGGAGATGCACGCTCATCGCAGACCGAAAGAAGTTTTTCGATATCGATATGGGATATGACGAAGTCGGTAATCTCATCGATTCTTTTCGTGAACTCGTCGGTCGTGACTGCTTCCCGGAACGGCACCAGACCGAGATACCGCGACGACAATTCCATCATTTCGCTACGGGGAATCGCACCGAGGACCGGAACCCCGCAATAATGTTCGATTGCCTCCCGCGCTTTTTCCGCATGCCTGCCGTGACCGATATTGTTGAGAATGACACCGGCAATCCGAACTTCCGGATCGAACTTCTGAAACCCAAGAACGAGAGCCGCGGCACTGCGGGTGATACTTCGCGCATCGACAAGGAGAATGACCGGAAGATCCAGGCATTTTGCAATCGATGCCGTGCTTCCGATATCTGAAAGCGCCTCCAGCCCTTCAAAGAGACCGCGGACGCCTTCGACGATGGCATAGTCGGCATCGGCACTGCCAAGGGCGAAGAGATCGGCAATATCCTGTGGCGACTGGATAAAGGAATCCAGATTGTAACAGGGTCTGCCGGTCACTCCGGCATGATACGAGGTGTCGATATAATCCGTTGCGCACTTGAATGTCTGGACTCTGGATGACCGTGCAAAATACGCGGCAAGAGCAAGCGTGACACTGGTTTTTCCGGCACCCGACCTGTTTGCGGCAAGCAGAAATGTCTTCATCAGAGACTCCTGAGAACCGCACCAAACTCGCTTTCCACGATTGAATGAACACCGAGAGTCTTCGGATGCAGATCGAGTTCGACGATGACATGAGCATGTCCCTGGTCCTTGAGCGGTTCGACCTGACGCGGGCCGTTGGTCGATGAAATGACCGTTCGTCCCTGCAGGCATTCCGGCGGCAATGCATGCGGAACACCAGCAATCACGACGAAATCCGGATTCTCCTGTTCAATGAAGGAAGCAAGCCTTGCACCGTTTTC
>DALTWN010000246.1 GCA_029987045.1 Methanocorpusculum sp. | reverse complement strand
AATCTGCGGATTTCAGAATTAAAAAAAAACAGAGAGCGGGATTTCCGCTCCGATGATTCGTTCAGGCGTTCTTCGCGAGGAATGCCTGGATTCTCTTCTGTCCGTTTTCCTGGACATTTGCTAAGTAGAGTGCATAATCCCGTGTATGGAATGATTCTTCGCTGATGATCGGGGATGCATCCGGCTCATACGTGGTGTCCGTGGTACAGATCAGGGCTCCACGCGTGCGATTGATCTGTGCATCGTTCAGCCCCGGTACGACCGACTGCGTTCCGTCGTCGGCGGTCACGAGAGTACCCTTGTTGAGCGATTTGTCCGCATAGGTCTCATCGGTCTTCCAGTTCAGCGGATTGATGAGAACAGGGTTTTCTCCGAGAACCATACTGGCCTTCGTAGCATTCGGACCTTCGGTATTCCAGCTGATGATGACACCGGTATCATCTTCACCCTGTGCTATTTTCGCATGCGGGTTGTCATTCAGCCACTTCTGGGTAACACCGTATCCGACAGAATATGCTGCGACCATGTTCTTGTAGTACTCCGGGTGTTCCTTCATGTAGTGTTCGACGATGAGCTGAACAACCGCCCCTCCCTGTGAATGACCCCAGATGATGAACGGACGTCCGTTATTGTAGTTCTTGAAATAGTAGTCAAGAGCAGCAGTGACATCATCCAGCTCCATGGAGTTCCGGATACTGCCCATGAAGCGATCATGGTCGGCAACCTCAGCCGCATACTGGAGAGAATGCTGATGATAGTACGGAGCATAGAGATTCGTATACTCTTCGAACGGATTTCCCTGCTTGAAACCGACACTGGCTTTCACCTCATCGGTGATATCCGCAAGACCGTTTTCATAGTCCGAGACGCCAGAAACCGTTCCATAGAAACTGATCGAATCGACATCCTTTGTCGGATTCGTCTCCAGACAGAACCAGTTTTCAGGATCGGAATAATCAAGCACGGCAGGTTCATCCATGACAGTATCCGGACTGACTTCCTCGGTGGAAGTACATCCGGCGGCCACGACACAGCCGATGACAACGAGTGCCAACACACCAAATAGTAAGAGTTTCTTCATACTGAAGATGTATTCTGAATGAAGTATTTATTTTTTTGTTTCAGGGTTATGCGGTACGGCCGGCCGTTCACATTCAACGGACATATATATGGAAATGCAACATACCATTGGATATATGGAACGAAATCTGCTCATCATCGGCGCTCTCGCACTGGTCGTCATCGGCTGTATCTTCGCGGCAGGATGCACCTCGCAGGATGCCGCGTACCAGCCGGACCGCGTCTACGATCTGGAACACCATTACTATCTGCCGGAACTCCTCGATTATCTGGGAACCAGAACGGAGTATCCATATCTCGATGAATCCGGTATCAATTTCGCTAAAGATAGGGCTATGCCGATACCTACCGATTTGTCCTTCAACAGCAACACATCCATATATACGGAAATAACCGATCTGAGTGATCTGCGTCTCGGTATCATGGACGAAGCCGGGATCAGCACCGGCGTCGTTTCTTCCAGCATAGCTATCGAACTGCTGCCGAAGG
>DALTWN010000058.1 GCA_029987045.1 Methanocorpusculum sp. | reverse complement strand
GGGGTCGCACGGGTATCTTTATCTTCTCGGCGGATAATCATTCTTGTACGAAAAGATGGCACGGATATACTTCGACCCCGACAAGGATGAACTGGTTTCCACGCGGAAACTGACGGCAAAGGAGCGTGCGGCGCTGCAGCGGATGCTTGACGAGGACGACGATTTCGACGACGATGACGTTTCGCAGGATCGGGAGATTGCGCGGATACGGGCGGAATCGGCACGCAGACGTGCGGAAATCGACGAAGAGATGCTCAGGCGTATGGACGATCTCGAGGATGCCATTCGCGAGAACACCGAAGCCGTGCAGATGAACGGATACGCGGCACAGGAACGGCATGACCGTGACCTGGGTGCGGCCGCGACGATTGCCGGCGGGATCCTCGGCTACAAGCTGACGTCCGACCTGATCGACGGATTCGTCGATGCCATCAATCCGTTTTCGAGCGGGTGCGAGTGCAAAAAGAAGAAGTGGTTCTGATCTTTCGAATCATGCCGTTCTCTTTTTTCCCGGAATCAATAACTGAGGAGCAGAGCTTCGAGCTCAGAAAAGAACCATTTTCAGAGACCGTGAAATGAAGAAATCCGCAAAAGTATCCTGTCCGTCTCCCCACCGTATGGCTGCACTAGCTTCCGGTTTCGCAACGGTTTCTGCGGTAATCGAAGAAATACGGGAGTTCCTGACCGAAATACGCAAATCCGTCGTTTCTGCCTATATCGACGTGCAGTGCACCCGGTACGGTGATTTCCTCAACTTCTATTCGTCGGATCCGGCAGAGGTGCGGATGGTGGGATATCTGTCCTGTTACATGGACAAGTATCCGCTTTTCTGTCAGGCGGACAGGTATCAGAAAATCTATGCGGATCATACCGAGTGGATTTCATCCGTACGGGAAAAGCTGCAGGAACCGGTCTGGAATACGCTGGACGAATCCGCAAGACGGGAGATCTGTGCACGGGTTTCCGCGATGGAAGAAACGCTGAAAAAGACACCGGAAATATTGCTGACCAGTCAGAGACCGGCACTGGAATCGGCACGGAATCGGGCACTCAATAAACCCTGCCTGATTGTCAGTCTGTATCAGTACAACCGATATCGGAGAGTACTGCTGGAACTTCTCCATGAAGAAGGCGTCGCGTACTGGCATCAGTCGCGGAAAGTGTCGGTACAGGACACTGTCGATTTTTCGGATCTCGCCAGGTCGCCGCAGATTCTGCACAGCGGTCCCTGGCGTCTCATGCCGGACCGGTATGCGACGGTACGGATCGATGCTTCATTCATCGACTATCCTGTACTCCTCATTCCCGGAACATATGAATTCCTCCAGTTCTTTTTTATCGG
This sequence comes from Methanocorpusculum sp., assembly GCA_029987045.1. Taxonomy (GTDB): domain Archaea; phylum Halobacteriota; class Methanomicrobia; order Methanomicrobiales; family Methanocorpusculaceae; genus Methanocorpusculum. Next base: position 5,140 of record DALTWN010000058.1, on the reverse strand, counting down.
CAGACAGAATCCGGGCGAAATGGCGGAAATAACGCTGTTCACCGAGAAAGAGGTGTGTACCGGGACGCTCTCGTCTTTCAATTCACCCGTGCCTGATTTCGATGTGATGCTGAAGGTGGATATCCCGTTCCGGATCGATCCTGCGGTTTTTTCCGATGTCCCGGACGGATGCGAGGCGTCGCTGGTATTCGTTCCGGCGCCAGGAATGATGAATGGATATATGGTCACGGTCATGTCGCTTCCTGCGGATCCGATCGGAAAGGATTGGGATATTCCGGATGATGCGGTGCCGACATGGATCTATCCGCCCAGTGTCCCGCAGCCGTATACTCCGGAAGAGATCGAAAGCTATGCGGCACGGGCGCGGTTTCCGGACGGATTCGCGCTGTCGCCCTCTCAGTTGCTGGATGCGGATGTGCATCAGGAATGGGCATTTCTTCCGCGGAATACGGCAATCCATGCGATATCGCCGAAGAAGTTCTTCACCGGTGGCATCCCGGTTTCGGAATGGATCTTTCCCGTCTTTCATCCAAAGAATCCGAAGCGTGCAGGACACGACCGGATCCGGATCATCTGTCAGGGAACGGAATATACGGGCAAGCTCACCTATTATGCCCACGGATGGGGGGCGGTGCTCATGTTCCCGGTCGATCTGGTGAAATGCATCTATATGGGGATGGAGACCGGCAGTTCGCGGTACCATCCGTATTTTCTGCTTGCGTTCGAATCGGTCGGGCAGGATACCTGTCTGCTGCATTTCGGGTTCGCCGACGAATCGCTGAGTCAGATCAGGAACCATAATCCCGCATGGCAGCTGAAGGTGATTCCGCGGTTTCCGGACAGGGACGCGGTATCTTCTGCATGTGTTTCCGGCTCACCATCCGTATTTTCAAACGAAACAGATATCGCCGCGCTCTTTTCGTCGTCGGAATCCGCACTGCTGAAAGCGTATGCCGCGGATCCTGCGGCCGTTCTGTCGTTCTTCATGGACCGGTGTCAGCCGGACCGGTATATCGTGTTCCGGCAGCGGCTGGATGAATCGCTTGCACGCCGCGATGCACGAAAGAATCCGACCGCGGTTCCCGTATTCGTTCCGCAGAAGGTCGAACTGGACTGGGACCGGGTACGGTCGGCATCGGCCGATCTGGATGCGACCGCCGAACTGCTGAAGGTTTCCTACGACGATGCCGAAGATGACCGGTCCGCGTCTTCGATCGCCGCGAAGTTTGCGGAATCGGCAGCGGTACCGGTCGCTCCTGTTCCTGAGGGCGACGATGCATGGACCTCGTTCGTATCCGCGCTGTCGCCGGCACAGACGGAATTCATCCGTGTCATGCTGACGGATCCGGACAATATCGCGGACCTGAAACGCCTCGCACGAGAGAACGGCAAGGTCCTGGAAACCTGTTTCGATGACCTGAACGAACTCGCACTCGATACGTTCGGCGATATCGTAATCGACGACGGCGGAATCATCGGCGAATATTGCAACGGTCTTTCCCGTGCGCTGCAGAGCTGATTTTTTTCTCGGCGAAAAAGAAAGAACAATAATCCCGGAACATCAACATGATAATCAACAGAGAGCTCCGGTCGATATCATGGCAGATGGCATACAGGGTAAACGGATTCCGCTGAAGGTTGCGGAATCCCTCGTGAATTCGCTCAATGCGGGAACCACGCCGCGTCGCGGTCTTGAATTCATTACCGTAGGTAGGGTTCGGGAAATCAAGATCCTGCTGAACGATCTTGACCTGGTCCGCGGCGGTGGCAGTTCCTGCAGGTTCATCATCGGCGAATACGGGTCCGGCAAGAGTTTCATGCTGCAGGCCGTCCGCAACTATGCGCTCGAGAACGATTTCGTCGTGATGGACGTGGATCTCGGACCGGACAAACGGTTCCGCGGAACCGGCGGAAAAGGTCTGGCGACGTATCGTGCACTGATGGCGAGCATGGCGACGAAGACCCGGCCGCTGGGCGGGGCACTGGATTCTCTCCTGATAAAATGGCTTACCCGTCTTCAGGACGAGGCAGGCGATGGTTCCGCGGTCCAGGCGGCGGTCACCCGGAAGATAAACGACGCGGTCATGCAGATGGAGACCATGATGTTCGCGTTCGATTTCGCGAAGGTCATGGACGCGTACTGGGCCGGTGTCGTCAATGACGATGATACCCGCAAATACAATGCGGCCCGCTGGTTCCGGGGCGAATACGACGGCAAACGCGAAGCGAAGGCCGATCTCGGTGTCGGCACCATCATCACCGACGATACCTGGTATGCGTTCCTCAGACTGTGGGCGGAATTCGTCACGACCATCGGGTATGCGGGTCTGATCGTCTTCTTCGACGAAGCGAAGACGCTTGCGAACATCGCATCCGCTGCCGGACGGAACGCGAACTATGAAGCGATCCTTTCGATCTTCAACGACACGGTCCAGGGCCGTGCGTCGCATCTTGCCGTTCTCATGGGATGTACGACCCGGTTCATCCAGGACGAGAAACGCGGACTGTTCAGCTACGAAGCGCTCAGGTCACGGCTGGACGACGGACGATTCGGCGAACGCAACGGGATGCGGAACTGGGATGCACCGCTGATGCCGCTCAAGGTCCTCTCGAACGAGGAGATCTTCGCGCTCATGCAGAAACTGCGGGAGATCCACGGTATCCGCTACAATTATACGCCGCGGGTGACCGATGCGGATCTGGAGGAACTGCTGCAGGCGACGGTCAACCGTGTGGGTGCGGCGACCAATCTGACCGCCCGTGAAGTCACGCGCAACACGATGAATATTCTCGGTATCCTCTATCACCATCCGGACGCGAAGTTCGCCGATATCATGCACGACCATATCGAAGTGCCGGTTTTCGACGAGGATGAAGATTTCCTGCTCGATGACTGACGAATATTCGCTGCTTGCACCGTTCCTGCAGAAATACATCTACGACCACGGATGGGACGACCTGCGCGACATCCAGGCCCGTGCCATACGTGTGGTTCTCGGCGCGGATTATCATCTGCTGATCTCGTCGGGAACGGCTACCGGCAAGACCGAAGCCGCGTTCTTTCCCGCTCTTACGGAACTCGATCGTCATCCGTCGTCGAGTATCGGCATCCTCTATATCGGTCCGCTGAAAGCATTGATAAACGACCAGTTCGCCCGGCTGGACCCGATCCTTGACCAGTCCGGGATTCCGCTCTGGCACTGGCACGGCGATGTCTCCGCGGCCGAGAAACGGCGTGCGCTCCGGAATCCGTCGGGGGTCGTCCAGATAACGCCCGAATCCCTGGAATCGCTCGTGATGCGGCATCCGGACGATCTGCCGCGTCTGTTTTCCGACCTGCGGTTCGTCATCATCGACGAAGTCCATACCTTCATGGGTCAGGACCGCGGATCGCAGCTGCTCTGTCTGCTGCACCGCATCGAGCATGCCGCCGGATGCCGGCCGCGGCGTATCGGGTTGTCTGCGACCATCAGCGAGTTTCAGGATGCGAAGGCATGGCTTGGTTCCGGAACGGACCGTGCGGTTGCCCTTGCACGGTCGCATGCGGAAACGGAACGCAGACTCCAGGTGTACCTGTCGCGGTTTTCGTATCCGCAGGAAGACAGTGATGAATGTTCCGAAGACGAACTGCGGTTCTACCGGAAACTCTACCGTGCGGTCTACGGCACGAACGCCATCGTCTTTACCAACAGCAGGCGTGATGCCGAACGCATCGCAAAACATCTGGTAGAGATTGCCGAAGAAAAAGGCGACGATTCCGGGGTGTTCCGCGTGCATCACGGCAGTCTTTCCGCCGCACTGCGCAGGGATGCCGAAGCTGCGCTCAAGGATACGTTCAGCCGGACGGTGGTGATCGCGACGACGACGCTCGAACTCGGTATCGATATCGGCGATCTGGAGAAGGTGGTGCAGATCGGGTCTCCCGCCACCTGTTCGAGTTACCTCCAGCGTCTCGGCCGGTCCGGTCGCCGGGGAAACATCGCCCGCATGCAGTTCTTCTGCACGGAAGATACCACGGACCGCGATTCGGTTCCGGAACGGATTCCCTGGGACCTGCTGAAACTCATCGCGATCATCGAACTCACCGATACGGCCGGATGGATCGAACCGTTCGTCATGCCGAAGAAACCGTTCAGTCTTCTCTATCAGCAGACGATGAGCGTCCTCTATGCCGCGGGCGGCATGAAACCCGGAACGCTTGCGTCCCGGATCCTGTCGATGCCGGTGTTTGCGGAAATCACGAAGGACGAATACCGGACGCTTCTGCGGCATCTGCTGGTCATCGGTCATCTGGAACGGACCGACGACGGTCTGCTCATCATCGGTCTGAAGAACGAGACGGCCGTCGGTCATTACTCGTTCCTGTCGGTCTTCGAGGAAAAGGAACTCTACCATGTGGTTGCGGGAGACCAGGAGATCGGCACCGTCGAACGCTACGCTGCCGGGTCGCCGTATCTGATGCTCGGCGGAAAATCATGGGAGATCGTCGCGGTTCATGAAGACCGGAAGATCATCGATGTCGTTCCGTCCCTGGTTGCGGGACGGATCGGCATGTGGCACGGGTCCGGCATGCAGGTGCATACCCGCATCGTCAGGATGATGCGTGAGATTCTGTCTTCCGATGCGGTGTATCCGTATCTCGATCCGGTCAGTTCCGCCCGTCTGCAGGAAGCCCGCGAACTTGCCGGAAGATACCGGCTCTGCGACCGGCTGGTCTACGAAGAACAGGGAATCCAGTACATCCTCCCGTGGATCGGAACGCTCGAAATGGATACGCTTTCCCGTGAACTCCGGTCATGTCTTTTTCCGCAGTGCGGTATGACGTTCGGGCCGTCCGGACGGTATTATCTGGCCGTCCGCAGCAGACTGTCGGCGAAGACGCTCGAATCCCGGCTCCATGATCTGCGCCGGAACCCGTGCGATCCGCATATGCTGGTGGATGCGGGCGAAGAACCGTTCCATGGCAAATATGCCTGGTTCGTGCCGCGGGATCTTCGGGTGGAAGAACAGGTCCGTGATTTCATCCGGCAGGATTTCACGTATCTTCAGTGAGTTTTTTTTTCAGTTCGGTATTTCAAGAGATAGGGAACTCATAGCAGGGAAATCCCTGCTTTTTCGGAAAAAGAAAATTGAACTCTCT
>DALTWN010000057.1 GCA_029987045.1 Methanocorpusculum sp. | reverse complement strand
ATTTCATTGATTCCATAGTGGGCACCCATTTTCGTCTTCAAAGAACTGGCACAACCGGCAATCAGATGCAGTTCAGACCCTTCTTCAGCAATAACCATATTGTGAACTGCCTGGACCGTATCATCTCCCTGCAAGAACATGCAACTCTGTAACGGGAACGTCGCTTTTGCTCCCTTGTGAGCGATAATACAGTACCCGCGTTGCGGATGAGCAGCAACATATTTCGTATATTCATCCTTATCTGCAGGTACAACATTCCAGAAATAATCCTTTAACCAGTCATATTTCTCGAGTGCCTTGTCAATCATGAGTGTTTCTATACCCTCTGCGTTGGATCCGGCATGGAGGATATGGTCATTCACCATAACAAAACTACCAGATCTACCATCCATATTCTCCGTATTAATTCCAGTGAGGTTCAGCCGTTCTTTATCTTCCTTGCTGATATCTTCAAATCCAGTTACTTCCGGCATGCTGCACACTCCTTATAGCCTGATGTTTTTACACTCTTCAGAATCTCACGCGGATTGCCACTGCAACGAAGTTTTCCGTCGATAAGAACATAGCCCACATCTGCTTCAATATAATCAAGAATATATCCGGTATGTGTGATGATAAGTCCTGATTTGGTACGGACATTGATGTGCTGATCTTTTTCCAGAAGAGCAGCCGCTGCATTTCCCAGGAGAGACATATTTTCAACATCGACACCGCTTTCCGGTTCATCCAGCATAACGAACGACGGGTTCTGTACGGTCAGCTGAAGAATTTCACTCCGCTTGATTTCTCCGCCAGAGAAACCTGCGTTCACGTCACGTTCAAGGAACTTGGTCATATGGAGTTTTTCGGCAAGTTCCGGAATCACATCGGTACCGATCTGGGTTGTTGCTTTAATGAATTTTCCCAGCTTGAGACCGGAAATCGTCGGCGGGCGCTGGAACATGATTCCCATTCCCAGCTTTGCACGTTCATGAACCGGTTTGTCGGTAACATCGACACCATTGTAAACAATTGAACCACTGGTTACCGTCGACGAGGCGAAGCCCATTATTGTACGCAGAAGCGTGGTTTTTCCGGATCCGTTCGGACCAAGAAGAACATGAGTCTGACCATCAGGAACTGTAAATGAAATCCCATGGAGAACTTCACGACCACCAACTTCAGCATGAAGATCTTTGACTTCAAGCATTGATTATCCTATACAGTTTGGTTTTTCAATGTTGTAAATGTGTGTATTCGGATTTGGGGAGATAATTCAGAAAGAACTCAGGCAATTTTCCGAAAATTACGTAAAAAAGAGAAGATTAGTGAATCTTGGTCCCGTTCGGAACATCCCGCAGCGGAATCAGGAGTGAAGCGGATTCACCGGCAGCAAAGAGCATACCATTGCTTTCCTCTCCCCGGAATTTTGCCGGTTTCAGGTTGACAATAACGATGATCTTCTTTCCGACCATCTCTTCAGGAGTGTATTCTTTTGCAATGCTGGAGACGATCTGGCGGACTTCGGTACCAATATCAACCTGGAGTCTCAGCAGGCGGTCAGCTTTTTCGACTTTTTCACATTTGATGACTTCTCCGACACGGAGATCGAGTTTCGCGACATCGTCAATGGTTACGATGTCAGTGGAGATTGGTTCAATTACTTCTTCGACCATGGGTTTTCCTTCCTTTTTGCTATTCTTTCCTTCTGCCTTTGCTTTTGCTTCTTCTGCACGTTTTGCAAGAACACCTTCCAGTTCCTCGCGCTGTGGATCTTCAATGCGGGCGAAGAGCGGTTTGACGTCGCCCAGTTCCGTATTCTCGAACGGAATCAGTGCATGCGCAATCGGGTGTTCTTCCACCTTATCGTGGTATCCCAGCATCTCCCAGAGTTTCTGTGCGTACTCCGGCATTACCGGCTGCATTACCAATGCACATGCCTTTACCACCTGGAGACAGTTCCTGAGAACCTGTTCTGCACGCGGAACATCCTCTTTCAGCAGTTTCCACGGAGCTTCGGTCGAGATATATCCATTGCCGTATGCAGCAAGCTGCAGGATGCCGTCGACCGCTGCCTTGAATTCAAATGCACGAACGGATTCCTCAATCGCTGCAAGTGATTTTGAAATCTCCTCGAAGATGAATGAATCAACCGGACAGGTCGGCATGTGGCCGAGCTTGTTCTTGACCAGGGTCATGCTTCTGTTCGCGAAGTTTCCAAAGGTATTGACCAGTTCATTATTGATTCTTGCCTGGAACTCTTTCCAGTTGAAATCAAGTTCACGCGTATGACTGGTATATGCCAGGAGATAATACCGGAGATAATCTGCCGGCAGTCCCTTGTCGAGATAATCCTCTTTTGTCCACACCACGTTTCCGCGTGATTTGGAGAACTTTTCACCATCGATGGTAACCATACCCGACGCGACAACTGCGGTCGGCGGCTGATATCCGGCGCCATGGAGCATTGCCGGCCAGAACACACAGTGGTGGTAGATGATATCCGAACCGATGAAATGAACACGATCGCCATTGCACCAGTATTTCTTCCAGTCGGCATTGTTTGCTGCCGCCCATTCTTCGGTAAATGCAATATATCCTATCGGTGCATCCACCCACACATAACAGACAAGACCATCCGCACCCTTAGCCGGGAACTTCACGCCCCAGTCCATCATACGGGTGATACACCAGTCCTTCAGTTCGTTTTCAACCCAGCCGATCGCATAGTTCTTCGCATTGACGGTTCCCTGCAGATGCGGGAGATATTCAAGGAGATAATCGCGGAATGCGGACAGTTTGAAGTAGTAATGTTTCTGTTCCCGCAGTTCTGCTTTTGTTCCGCAGGTTGCGCACACCGGATCAAGAATTTCTCCCGGTTCCAGATGTCTGCCGCATCCCTGGTCACATTCATCGCCGCGAGCGTGTTTGCCGCAGTACGGACAGGTACCTTCAACATACCGGTCGGGCAGGAATCTGCCGCAGTTCGGACAGTAACTCTGCTGAATCACCTTTTCATAGACGAAACCTTTCTCGATAAGTTTCTGAAGGATCTGGGTTGCACGTGCATGGTTTGCAGGGTCATCTGTCATACCGAACCGGTCAAACCGGACACCCATTGCTTTGAAGATTTCATCGAAATGTTTGTGATACCGTTCACTGATTGCGCGCGGAGACACCTGTTCTGCTTCTGCAGTAACAACAATCGGAGTTCCATGATTATCGGAACCACAGATGAAAACAATGTCCTCCCCAAGCCGCCGGAGATACCGCACATAGAAATCTCCGGGAATATATGTTCGCAGATGCCCCAAATGGCAATATCCATTTGTATACGGCAATCCGCAAGTAACGACAGTGGGTTTGTTCATATGTGCTATATTATTTGACGGGAGAGAGTATCAATACATACCCTTACCGGCATCAGACTTCCTTATCATCACGGAGAACATATCAATAGATATGCGAGAATTTTCATTTCCTCTGCATGCACTCGGGTCCGATACACATACGCAGATAGAAATCACGGACCTGGCCGCATGGATTGCAAAGATACGAGGATCTGAAGTCGATCTCATCAGCTATCAAACAGACGTACAGCTTGCGGCTCAGATACCATTCGCAGCCATTCCTGCTGCAGGTGGAGCATATTACACGCCGCGTCTTCTCGATGCGTTCAAAGCTCCCGATGCCATTCTTACCAATGCTCCGGAACTAAACACTGCCGCCATCGAAACAGACATTCAAATCGCACGCAAATCCGTAAAATCATTCAGATTCTCTCTTCCGTCTCCCGCCTCGCTTTCCCTGACCGACGAGTATTTCCATGATTCCGATGAACTGATGGAGGCACTTACGGATGCCTATGTCCAGCTCGGAAGGGAGATGCGCGACAACGGCGTTTCCGGATGTATTATTCTCGGAGACGAACCCAGTGATATCGAGCTGGAAAGACTGCATGGCATGAAATACCTGTGGTCGACGCCCGCATCCGCTCTTGAAACGGTATTGGAACATACACGTGACATTGTTGTTCCCGGAACAGAAACAACCCGTATTGCCGAACTCATTGACAGTTATGCAATCCGTAATGTGTACATTAAAGATGCAGACACACAAAGTCTGGGAACCGCGCTGAAGACGATCGACGGCGACCATATCTTTACTGCAGGATACGCGGACACGGATGAACCGAAATCCTACTGGGAAAAACTTGCGAATCTAAAAGTGCACCTTGCCGATTTTGATATCTAAATACGACAGCTACGTAGAATCAAAATAGATAAAACGGGGTAAAAATATGAAAATCTCATCAGAAGATGAGACTTAAAACATATACTATAATTCCAATCGCACCAGCGAGAATTAAAACAACTGCCGGTTTAATATGAAGGGCTTTCTTATCATCTGCATCGTAATAGGTAACTAAACCTGCTGCAGAGGAAAGACCTCTTCCACTACTTTTCTGAGCCATGTTATATTATGTTAAACTTCAAACAATATAAAAGAGAAGGAATACTCATGAGTCTGCCCGAGCACCAAATTACCGGACTTGCATTTATCGGATCGGAATTTACGCCGGAAAATGTGGATATTTTCATTAAAAACGGGACTATATCTGACATAATTCCCTCAAAAAAACCCATTACACAGTGCATACTTCCGGCATTCTTCAATGCTCATACTCATATTGGGGACACTATTGCCCTGGATACTCCGGCAAATCTTCCATTGGCAGAGCTTGTTGCCCCGCCAAACGGACTCAAACATAAAATACTGAATCAAACCCCCGCGGAAACCATCCGCGCGGGAATGAAACATTCCCTCGGATTCATGAAAGCGCGAGGAACACTCGGATTTGCGGATTTCCGTGAAGGCGGGATGGAGGGTGTCGATATGCTGGCTGGTGAACTGGATCCTGAAATGACGGCAGTGATACTCGGACGAAACGGCGGAGAAATGCATCCCCTGGCAACCGGCATCGGCCTATCCAGCGCGCATGGTACCGATGAAGAAAGAGAACTGGCGAAAAAGACCAGAGGTGCCAAAAAACTTGTTGCGGTTCACGCAGGGGAAGCAGGTATTGCCGATATCGATGCTGCATTTGCTTTAGAGCCCGACCTGATCATCCATGCGACGCACTTTAGAAACAAAGATATTCAACAGGCAGCCGATGAGGGAACAGCCATTGCAGTCTGCCCGCGATCAAACTGGATTCTGCATGTAAGCAACTCACCTGCAAACCCCCCGATCAAGGAACTCATCGATGCAGGAATCCCGGTTTACTTAGGAACTGACAATGCCATGTTCGTTCCTCCCGACATGTTCAGTGAATGCGCATTCCTTATGGATGTGTATGGCATCTCCGCAGAAGATACACTGCGCATGGCAACAACCGGATTCAACCTTATCAATGAAAAAACAGGCATTGAAATCGGAAACCCGGCACGGTTAACCATTCTCGACGGAAACGGCCTTCTTGACTGGAGCAGATACCCGCTTCGCACTGCTCTGGCCCGGCTTGGAAGCGCTGCAGTACGAGCCGTCATCACTCCACATAACCAGTAAATATCGTCGAAACAATCACGGGACTGAAAGTCTCTGAGCTTTTTTTGCCGATAATTCTCTATGATTCATTTTTTTGATACTAAAAAACGCATAATGAACAAGATTATCTACTCGGGAGTCATAATGATATACACAATTCCCAAGAGGTTTTGTTAATATAATGACTGAAATAGTTGCTAAAGAATTAATGACAAGAGATGTTGTCTCCGTAGAACTCCCTGCTGGACGTGACGACATTCTGCGCATATTAAAAAGAACAGGAATCAGTGGAATTCCAGTAACCAAAGGCGCAAAAAAGAAACTCATCGGTCTTGTTACCAGAAAAGATATTCTGAAAAAACCAGAAGAAACACAGGTTGCTCTTCTTATGAGCAACAGCCCAATAACCATTACTTCGAACACCAAAATCTCAGAAGCAGTGTCTGTTCTGACTGAACATAACGTCAGAAGACTTCCGGTCGTAGACAAGGGAAATCTTGTCGGCATTCTGAGTGTTTCCGATATCCTCGGCGTCGTTGCCAAGAAAAACGATACACGTGAAATCCGTGATGAATTCATCAGCAACCGCACAGTCTCGACCTGGGAAGAAACCCCGCTTCCAGTTGTCGGAAAGATTATGGAACTGGCAAAAGTCGATGCTCTGCCGCTTCTGAATTCCGAAAATATCCTGACAGGAATCATATCCGAACGCGATCTCATCCGCTTATCCCATATCGAGGATGATGTCCAGACCAGTGATTTCTCAACAGGAACCGACGATGACGAATGGACCTGGGAGAGTATCCGCGACAACCACACCATATCCTACGGAGTGTCCAAAGTTGAACTTCCGAATGTTCCAGTTAAAGAGGGTATGATTAAAAAGGTCATTGCCGTTCCGAAGAATGCAGAAGTCAGTGAATGTGCATTACGGATGAAACGTGGAAGAATCGATCAGATGCCAGTAGTCGACAATGATGGCAGACTCT
>DALTWN010000056.1 GCA_029987045.1 Methanocorpusculum sp. | reverse complement strand
CGGCGGGGTGCAGAAAGACCGGGAACTCAAAGCAATTCAGACCGGTGGACCATCAGGAGGTTGCCTGCCGGCCTCACTCATCGATCTACCGGTCGATTTCGATACACTGGATAAGTACGGTTCAATGATGGGGTCTGGCGGCATGATCATCATGGATGATCATACCTGTATGGTCGAATTCGCAAGATATTACATCCAGTTCCTGTGCGGAGAAAGCTGCGGAAAATGCACACCATGCAGGGAAGGGCTACGGCACATGCGTGATCTCCTGACCAATATCTGCAATGGCCGCGGACGTGACGGAGATATCGAACTTCTGGAAGATATCGGACATATGATGCAGGACTGCTGTCTGTGTGCTCTTGGAAAAACGGCACCGAATCCAGTGCTGTCCAGTATCAAGTATTTCCGGGAAGAATACGAGGAACATATCTACAAGTATCACTGTCAGGCGGGAATGTGCCCGGAACTGACTGCATTCAGAGTCAATAGCGACAAATGTATCGGATGCTGCCGCTGTGCCGATGCATGTCCGACCGGCGTTATCAGCGGAGCCGGAAACAAAGCACATTTTATCGACATACGGGCATGTATCGGGTGCGGAGTCTGCCGTGATGTCTGTCCGGTAGATGCGTTGGAAACGATTCCTGTTTCCCTCTGGTCAAGACAGCTTATGCGTGGCTCTCGCGGATTCCTGCGTTCAGTAAAACCAAAGGAGGAACCATAACATGGAAATCGTCATTAACGGAAAGACATGTGCCTGTGAAAAAGGTGAAACGATTCTTACCATTGCACGCAGAAACGACATTTTTATTCCGACACTCTGTTATCATGACAAGTATCCGGGAGAAGGGGCATGCAGACTCTGTGTTGTCGAGATAACAGATGGCGGAAAAAAGAAAGTAGTTGCTTCATGCATCTATCCGGTTACCCATGAAATCTCTGTTGAAACAGATACGGAAAAGATTCGCGGATATCGTCGCATGCTGATTGCCATGATGCAGCGGCGTGCACCGGACAGCCCTCTCATCGCACGGATGATGGATGAATATGAAGTTCCGGACTATTCGCTACGGTCCATCCGCCGGGGAAAATGTATTCTCTGCGGATTATGTGTTCGTGCCTGCAAAAAAATCAAGATCGGTGCAATATCCATGGTCAAACGGGGAACTGGTAAAAAAGTCTCCACACCATACGATGAACCGTCGACCGCATGTATCGGATGCGGTGCCTGTGCACGGGTATGTCCTACGAATGCGATTGAAATCACCGAAACCGAAACGTCTCGGATTATCTGGGGCAAAGAGTTTCCCAAAAAACAGAAGAAAAGCGAATAATGTAAACGCTTCTCTTTTCTCTCTTTTTTCTCCCCGCTGCTCTGTCTTGAATTATTTGTTCAGAATCCGGTCGATTCCCTTCGAAACAAAGAAGAAGATCACTTCTGCAGCCGCAATGATAATAACAATCGGCAGGAGTGCATCGATAGACAGCATGGCCAGACCAAATAACATCGGCAGGAAGAGGATTGCTGCAACAATTCCCGCAATGCTGAAAAGGTAGACAAACAGCCGGTATTTCGTAAACGGGGTACTGATACGACGAAGAATCATAAATCCTACTGCCGCAAGAACGATAGTCGCAGCAGTGGCAGTTACATCATAGGGAATCTGATTTGCCTTGCACAGCAGCGTTAATGCACCGACTGCAAGTGAACTGGTGATTCCGGCAGGCAATGCACGTAGCAACACGTTCTTCAGGAAATGACCCTTGATCCGAGTATTGTTCCGCTCGAATGCGAGAAGCAGTCCGGGAAGGCCGATGGTGAATACACTGATAAGCAGAATCTGTGCTGCAGTTAACGGATAAGTGAATCCGACAATAAGAGCCAGAAGAGAAAGAATCAGCGAGAACGTATTCTTCGAAAGGAAGAGGATTGCCGACCGCTGAAGGTTATTGATGGCACGTCTGCCTTCGAAAACAACCTGAGGCATACAAGCGAACTCGGAATCCAAAAGAACAACCTGTGATGCCTGTGCCGCTGCATCGCATCCAGAAGCCATTGCAATACTGCAGTCAGCATCTTTCATCGCAAGAATATCATTTACACCGTCACCGGTCATAGCTACCGTATGACCCTGTTCTTTCATTGCGAGAATCAGTTTCTGTTTCTGTTCCGGTGTAACACGGCCAAAGACGGTATACCGTTTCGCGGCATCAGCAATGCGGTCGTCGGTCGTCAGCGTTGTTGCATCGACAAACTGGTCTGCATGGAGAATCCCCGCACGGCGTGCAACCGCAGATACTGTCAGCGGACTGTCTCCCGAAATAACCTTGATAGTTACCCCTTCTTCATGGAAATAACGGAATGTCTCCACTGCATTCTCACGTAACGCATTGTGAAGAATTACTGCAGAAACAGCCTTTCGTTCCGGAGATATGACTCCTTCGCTATACGTTCCCGGTTCACGGGCAAGCACAAGAACACGGTCTCCTTCACCGGCATACTCTTTGGTTTTTTCCGTGAACTCAGGCAGATCTGCTTTGAGAACAAACTCGGGAGCTCCCAGGATGAGTGTTGTATCCACATATCTGATTACACCGCATTTCGTAGATGAAGAGAAGGGAATTATTTCCAGTGGATCTGAATATAAACCAGTCCCCGCAAGATGCGATTTCAATGCGGTCATCGTATTGTTGGTATCAACAGCATCATGAACATACGATGCAAGCATCTGTTCTCCACCATCGGCAAAAGGCAGAATCGCAGCTACTTCCATCTTCGGCTGGGTTATTGTACCGGTTTTATCGACACAGAGCACATCAACACGTGCAAGCGTTTCGATACTTTTCATTTCGTGAAGAAGTACCCGATGTTTTGCCAAACGAATGGTTCCTACCGCAAGAACAACGGTCATCAGAAGATAGAGGCCTTCCGGAATCATCGCAGTGACGGCCCCTACAGCCGAGTAGACACTTTGTGCATAGGTCTCTGCATTCCTCAAAAATGCATTGAGGAACAGCAGGCCACCGACCGGGATAATAATAATTCCGATCCATTTCAGCAATTTGTTGACGGAACGGGTCATTTCAGACTGTTCCGTCCGTTTCATCTTCTTTGCTTCAAGAGACAGCTGTGAAATAAACGACGCCGAACCGACTTTCTCCAGAACGGCAGTACATGTTCCCGATACGATGAAACTTCCGGAAAGCAGTGCATCTCCTGTTTTTTTCGGGATTTCACGCTCTTCTCCGGTAAGAAGCGATTCGTTGACAGCGACAATGCCGGAACAGATACGTGCATCGGCAGGGATACTGTTTCCGGCAGACAGCTGAATAAGATCATCCTGTACCAAATCGCTGGATGGAATTATAGTGGAATGCCCATCACGGATAACAGTCGTTTTCGGGGCATTCAGCAGAGTCATTTTATCCAGCACACGTTTCGCACGCAGTTCCTGAATGATACCAATTAGGGTATTGACAATGACAATGAGGAGGAATGATAACTGCGTAAGACCCGCAAGCGTGACATTCTGAGTGGCAAACGTGGTAAAGACAAAGAATCCCAGAATTGCAAAAATAAGGTTGAAGTAGGTACAGGTATTGGTGAGAATAATCTGCAATATGCTTTTACTCACTTTGATATCGGTTTTATTGGTAAGACCGCGGGCAACACGGTCCTGCACATCTGCAGAGGTGAGCCCTTGCCAATCCTCAGATTCTTCAATCATATATCTGTACTCTTTTTCATAGTAATTGAACGCGATAAATTATAGGGTTTATCCATTCTTGTTGTGAAAAAATGGCTGAATTAATGTTTTTATAGCATAACGGCAAATATCTGAACATGAAACAGAAGTACTTCTTCATTACTATCTCTCTTGCCATACTCCTAATAGGGTGTATCCTTGCCGCAGGTTGCATATCACCTGATACACCCATAAATTCCTCAGAAAACGTTTCTTCCGACAAAGTCCTGACACCCCTCGAGCTTGAAGATCCTGAGACAGCAATTTTAGGAAACTGGCGCTATGAGTTTACCAATCCCAATGGAGGATCCAGTTCACTCACCTACTCCATCAATCCCGATAATACCGGTGTACTTACAACAAAATCCGGATCAGCAACTGCACAATCAGATCTGCACTGGTTCTATGATGAAGACAATATGTCCTATATGATCAATTATGATACCTTAAACCAACAGGAATACATGGTACTGTACACCGATGAAGATGGAAACCGCTACCTTGTCTCGCTCGGCGGCGGATACATCTGCAAAAAATTCTAATCTTCCCTCTTTTTTCGCACGAACATTATCAGCAGGATAGCACGATGGAGAGCATACCAAGTGCCGCTATGAGTGCGGGTACCGCGACCAGCATACCGTATTTGATGAACTGTCCGAACGAATACTGAATACCCTGCTTCTTGATGATGTTCATCCACATAAGACCTGCCAGAGCTCCTATCGGGGTCAGGAATGCTCCGATATTCGAACCGATGACTGATGCATAGACGCCTGCTGCCAGCGAACTCACCGGTCCGCTTCCTAAAACAAACGTAAAGAGAACACTCATCGGAATGTTATTGATGAGATTGGATGCGAGGAATGAAGAGACGCCATAGGTCCATACCGGATCAGCACAATCGAGCACGTGCGCAATCGTAGCGGTCACGTTCGCTGCAGACAGGGCAAGAACAATAGTGAACATTGCGAGAATAAAGGGGATAAACTGCCAGGGAACTCTGCATGCGGCAGTTCCCAGTTCCCTAGGCACATGCTTTCTCACGAGAGAGAGAATTAGGGTACATACTGCCAGACTGCAGGCACATATGAGGGACACAAGCCACATTTCAACATTGAGATAGGATGACAGTGCAAGGAACACGACGCAGACACACAGATGGACGAGACCTATTCCGACGCCTATTTTGTCCTGAAGAGTGACACTGGACAGAACGGGAGAAAGCGGTGAAGAAAGCTGCCGATGAAACAGAATCCAGATGATCAAAAGAGCGATAAGTGAGCCTGCGATGGTTGGAAGAGCCATGACGGAAAGATAGTCCATGAACGTGATACCGAAGGATGAAGCCAGATAGATATTGGTAGGATTACCAATGATGAGAATCATACTCCAGGTATTGGCAGCAACAAATTCCAGGACCAGGTAGGGAATTGGATTGATACCGGTGTATTTCGCGAAATAACAGATGAACGGCGTAAAGGTCAGGATGATGATATCGTTAGATGTAAAAATGGTCAGTAAAGAAATTACTGCATAAAAGGCAAGGAAAAGCCGAATCTGACTGGCTCCTGCAAATTTGACCGTTTTATCTGCAACATACCGGAAGAAACCGAGTTCATCCAGAAATATGGAGATAAACGTCATAGCAAGGAACAGAACGAGAATCTTCAGCGGATTGATGGCAGTATCTGCAGTCAGTCCGGCAATAAGCGCGGAAGGACTGACCAGTCCGAAAACAAGAAGAAGCAGCGCTCCGCCGAGAGCAATTATCCAGTAGGTATCAAGAGCAATCCGACGAAT
Organism: Methanocorpusculum sp.; assembly: GCA_029987045.1. Classification (GTDB taxonomy): domain Archaea; phylum Halobacteriota; class Methanomicrobia; order Methanomicrobiales; family Methanocorpusculaceae; genus Methanocorpusculum. Next base: position 983 of record DALTWN010000056.1, on the reverse strand, counting down.
CTGCACTTTCGGTTTGATGACTGCCGCTACAATCATTCCTACACAGGTAAGAATGGAAATCGTAAGGAGCAATCCAAGCGACAGTGCTGAATCCATGAGAATTAGATATGCTGTTCAACCCATAAATGCGTTGCCACACTGTCGCATGCGAAAGTGCTTATAAATACTTTCCCCGCTTATGGATAAGGGTTATGAGTGAAAGACACTTGTTCTCCAGCCGTATCGGTTTCATCCTTGCCGCTGCAGCGTCAGCAATAGGTCTCGGAAACATCTGGAGATTTCCATACCTGGCAGCCGAATACGGAGGAGGGATTTTTTTATTAATCTATCTCGCTCTTGTTGTCACACTTGGTTTTACCATCATGACGACAGAAATCGTTATCGGCCGTAAAACCGGTAAAAGCGCATTATGGGCATTTGGAGCATTAAACAAAAAGTGGCATTTCCTGGGGATTATTGCGCTTGTAGTTCCATGTATCATTCTGCCGTACTACTCTGTCATTGGCGGATGGATCATGGAATATGCGGCGCTTTTCATGTCAAATATGGGGAGTGTTGTGGCAGGAGACGGATTCTTCTCAGTCTTTATCAGCAGTAATTTTGCACCGATCATCTGGACCATATTATTCATGTTCATTACCGCACTCGTTCTTCTGTTCGGTGTCAAGAACGGAATTCAACGTGTATGTACGATAATTATGCCGATTCTGCTCGTCATGATGATTGGATTGTCCATCTATTGTATCTGCCAGCCTGGCGGACTTGACGGACTTGCCTACTATTTCATTCCGGATTTCTCGAAATTCTCCGGTGAAGCAGTGCTTGCTGCAATGGGACAGATGTTCTATTCCCTGAGTCTTGCAATGGGTATCATGATAACATACGGATCCTATCTCGCCAAGAAGGAAAACATCGAAAAGTCTGTTCGTCATATTGAAATCTTCGACACTGCAATTGCAATCCTCGCAGGATTAATGATTGTT
>DALTWN010000055.1 GCA_029987045.1 Methanocorpusculum sp. | reverse complement strand
TGAAGTTCAGTGCGGCGAGCATGAGTCCTATCGGCCATGCCACGATGGTGAATGCCGCAATGAAGATCCATTTCAGGAAAGCGAAGAATTTTCCGGAGAAGATAAGGTAGAGTACGAAGATGCCGGCAAGGATGATGAACGGGATGGTCACCCACGAAAAGCTCATATCGGTTGTTTCACGCTCCGGGAATTCTGGTATACAGAATCATTGGTCTCTGCCGATATAGATGTATCGCCGATGGGTCGGTTTCAGAGAATATCTATATGCCTGGGCGACAGAATATTTCGTATGAATATGTATCGGATGAGTGACCGTCCATGACCGCACGACCTGCATTTGTTCCGTCGGTCCTGCTCTGCGGAATCCTGGTCCTTGCATGCATCGCTGGGGCAGGATGTACCGCTGTATCCGACACTGCATCCGCTGTTCCGGAAGCGAACGTATCCGAGGATCCGGTTGTTTCTCCGGTTACCGAACCTGCCGGCACGGTCATGGCGGTATCTGCCGGAACGACCGTTCAGCCGATGGTCACGCAGGGGGGATATGTCCGGCTCACCGTGACCGCTCCGTACGGCGACCATTACGTCTCCGTCTCGTCCGGCGGTATCATTCCGGAAGGACAGCCGGGGGTCGAGGTCCTGACACCGACCTATGCGAAGATCCATGTCGATACCTCCGGCAAACTGTCGTTTGCCGTCAGGTCGGTGAACACCGACGATATCACGGTCAGACTGGTGGACTGACTGTATGAACGATTTTTTTCAGATACGGTAAATCCGTGAGCGGGTCACGTCGAAAAGAGAGATATAGGAAGTGACCGGGAACCTTACAGGTTCTTCCGTTCTTTCAGTTCCTGAAGACGGATGAACGATTCGATATCCACTTTCAGGTCGAGGTATGCCTTTTCCAGGGTGCAGAAATCATGTTCCGCTTCTTCCAGGGTTCCGTTCAGCACGCATTCCATTCGTGCCTCTTCAAGGAGGGCAAGTTTCTTCTTGATGACCACGAGAAGATATGCGGTCGGATCCAGGGCGGCGTCTCCTACCTTGGTATGGTCGCCACCCTGGAATATCTTGAGGTCGTAGCGGGTATTCACTTCATCCTGCTGATTCAGGATGGTATCGCAGCGGTCGACGAATTTCCTGAGCAGGTCCAGTACATCAGGGGACAGATGTTCTTTCACGTACAGTTTGAGATTCTCCCGAATCTCGGCAAGATACTGCTGCAGTTCCTCGACTTTTTCCTGTTTCATTCTACCCTCTCAAATATACTGAATCAATTGATTTATAGTGATATAGATGTGTCGGTTTCGTCATATTGAGAGAAATGGTTGGAAATGAGGGTTAATTTAATCGTTTTAGTTGAAAAATGCGTAAAAAAAGAGTGTTTTTGTGGGGAATATTGGTGATGTTCGTTATCTTGGCCTCCCGACAACTATTTAATCGAATATCCCTAAACCTATCTTCCATGACAGAATTACCAGTCACTTCGTATGGAAGAAAGGTCGTCGGCGAAAAGAGCCGGCTTGCCTCGCTCGTCATGAGTTTCTTCCTGTTTGCCGGCCTGGGTATGATCTATGCGGGAAATCTGCGTAAAGGCCTGATCTTCTTCATCGCGGATATCGTGATGCTGATCATGATTATCGTATCCTATGTCTGGATGTGTGTTTCCATGGCGCTTTCCGGGGCCCTGCTTATGGCTGAAGAGGTCATGCCCGGCGATCTTACGGGAATCCTGGTTCCATCATTCCTGATTTGTATCGGCGCTTTTGCCTCTCTGGTTCTTCGTATCGTATCCATGGTGTTCGGCTACCAGATGTGCAAGGAAAACAATACGCTGTGGACCGCGTATCTGGAAGAGAACTGAAAAACAGTCTGTATCGTAGAAGAAAAGAACATGCGGTGGGCCCGTGGGCCCTTCCGCGATCATTGATTTTTGGTTGCAGTATCCCGGTTGTCAGTTCTGTTGCTGATCGGAGCTGTTTGTCGTTGTTCTTGCGGAATGCGCTATCGACCGGTCAGTTCCGGTCGGATCACGTATCGCCATTTTCCTTGCCCCACTGTTCATAGCGTTCGATCATGTCCCTGGTAAGCGAGCTTTTGATACTCTTCAAGCCGGTGAGGAAATCATCATCTCTCAGCGTACGTGTCTTTATCTTGAAGGATTTCAGTTCACGGAACGGCATATCGAGCAGCTTATTATACAGACCGGGATTCTCCTCCTGGATCATCCTGCTGATTATCTGGTGGCACATGTCCGAGACATTACGGCCGGAATAGCGCATCCAGACACATTTTCCCGCGATATGTTTCAGATGCACCCCGGAAATATCCAGTCCTTTGCTCTGTTTCTTGATGATGCCCTGAACGTCTTCGAAATTCGGTGGCGGTACATAGATCCGTCGCGGGAACCGGGCAAGGGTCTCGCGGCTGAGGTTCCAGGGCAAACTGGTCGATGCAATCGTCAGCAGGATCCGGTCGGATGTCTTGCCGTCAAGTCCATCGAGTTCCTTCAGCAATCCGGATACGGCCTTGTGGGATGGTTCCCGTTTTATCTTCTCGGGTACCTGGATCAGTGCCATGATGTCATCGAAGAAGATGAGCGACGGAGCATGTTCCTGTGCCGAAGCATACAGTTCCGTTATCAGGTTCGCTGAATGTTCATGGTATTGCGGAACGATGGTTTCCGACCGGAGATTATAGAACGATGCTTTCAGGGATTCGGCAACGGCTGCGGCAAACATGGTCTTTCCGTTTCCCGGCGGTCCGTAGAGCAGAATGCCTTTTCCGGGGTTGAAGGATTGCGGGTTTGCGAGACCTTCGAAGACGATGGATTCCATCAGCTCTTTCTTGAGGGAATGCATGCCGCCGATCCGGCGCCATCCGCCGATGGGTGTGGAAATCAGTGTGTCGGCCGTTTTCCGCAGGTCTTCGGGTTCGCCGGAATCGGCCGTGGTCTCTTCACTCTTGGATCCAGCTATCGTATCCTCCAACGGAGATTCTCCCCGGGAGAATGCATCCAGAAGGTTGGCCCTGCTCCGATAGGTGCTGAACATCTCTTTCTTCCGGTTTGAAAGATGCCGGTAGATCTTGGCGAGTTCTCCCGCTTTCTGTTTTGCACCCTCCATGTCGCCGTTCTCTATGCATGCAGTAAATTCACTGTCCGCCTGTATCAGCAGTTTGAAGAGAAGATCCGACAGTTCGATTTTCAGCATCCGTTCCTCCCGTTGCAGGTGCAGATTCCGGTATATTCATCATCCGGTCTTCTGTATTCTGGCGAAGATCCGGGATGTTCTTCTGCAAATGCACGCGTATATGGATTGTATCTGTTGATGAAAGAACGGTATGGTTCGCGGAATGTGCAGCTGCAGATCCGGGATGTGATGCGCATGGATAGTAGTTTACCGTGAACAGGTAAAAAAATTTGGATATCGTCGTCTGTACCTACGTAGAATGATCTGGATCTGTACATGCCTGTTTCTTCGGCGGACGCTGTACGAAACGCGATAAGATAGTGGTTTCGATTCCCGATGCGAAGAAGAATCTGTGATATCCGCTTGGTTCCTGTGATCTGCCATCACTCCTGTGCGGTGCTCTGATGATTTTTGTTGCAATCCTTCTGTTCGCGGATCAGCACCGGTCGTTTTGGCTCTCTTGAACGGCATTCCGTGCCTGATCGCAATCTATCTTTCCTTCGTGGTCTATTCACAGAGAAAGTTACCAAAATTCTACATCCTTTTTTTCCATCTTGTTTTATATCCATCCAGTGACAATATAGCAGTCATGACGACTATTGTCATTGAATTGGGGGTCTTCTGAAATGGATGAACTTGCGAAGACCGAAGCACGGAACTATTTGTGTGCTGCTGGATTCTTCATGATTGCGGCATTTTTCATTAGCCAGATCTTTTCAGAAGTTGGAACAGCCGCATTTGTTGAACCAAATGACAATATACACATAGCATTGGGGCTGGGACTTCTCATTGTGGCAACACTTCTCATTGTTCTGCACAAAAGAGATCTGATTGCAATTCTTTTCTTCATGACGGGATTCTGGCAATTATTTGCCGCATTCACTCCATCTGAACTATGGGGTATTATATTGATGGGATTCCTCGTTCTTGTAGCACTGGTAACATTAACCGGGCAGGATAAGAAAAAATGGCTGTTATTCCTTATTCCGTTACTTTGTTTTATCCCTGGCCTTATTGGAGAATTAATAGGATTCAATCCGTATGTGGGTATGGTCTTTATCATCATCCTTGCAGTTATTTGTCTCTACTATGCCTTCTGTTGCGCCTGCGAAAGAATCAGCCTGCCGGGTTCGAAGATTCTGACTGCTGACGAGGCGACCGACTTCAAGGCATCCGGTTCCGTTCTCGGCTACATGCTGTTTGCAGTCCTCACCGGCGGATATGCTCTGCACTACATCCTCGGCGAAGCAGTTCTTCCGCTTGACTCCTTTGTAACGATGGAACTGCTTGCAGGTTCGCTGATGATCTTCGTTGCAATTCTTCTGTTCGCCGTTGGCAAGATGCGGTTCACTCCAATCATGTTCATGCTCGTCGGATTGATCGGCATCCTTTCGATGTACTCGTCCGGTGCGATGTTCATCGGCCTTGGCATCCTGATGATTGTACTGGGTCTGTTTGCTATGCTCAGAAAAGAGTCCAGAATCCTGCCGGGGATTATGTTGATTGTGTATGGATGCACCTGGTTCTTCTCCGCATACGTCGCAGGAACATCGATCTCTATGCCGGTCGTCTCCGCTCTCTTGAACGGCATTCCGGCACTGATTGCAATCTATCTTTCCTTCGTGGTCTACTCGCAGAGAAAGCTTCCGAAGTTCTGATCAACTTCACCAACTTTTTTTTACTTATTTGCCTGACCATACCGTATTGCTCGTTCACGGTTGTTTTGACGAAAAATGCAGATAGACGCACTTTTCGTCAGTAGGAATCGTTTTCACGATGGTTTCCTGGCTGTCCGCTGCCGAATCATAACCATTATCCGTGACGAGAGGGAACACTAAGAGTGCTATGAGCGTAAAGAAATTCGCAATTCTCGGCGTCATCGCCCTGGTCGTGATCGGTTGTGTGGTTGCCGCCGGCTGTACGTCGGCGGAGAACGATCCGATCGCCGGCGACTGGGTATGTCTGAACGTCGATATCGGAAACGGGGTCGTCGCGGATATGACGGCCCGGTTCGCCGCGGACGGAACGGGAACCTGCCTCGTCTTCCCGGCAGATTCCCCCGCACAGGAAGAGACCGTGGTCTGGACGAATCTCGGCGGCGGCATCTACCGGTTCGATATCTCGGTTCCGGACCTGGGTGTCTACACTGTGGAATATACGCTCTCGTCCGACGGGTGTTCCATGACGGATGCATCCGGACGCACCTGGAACCGGGTCCCCGACATCCGCCCGCTTGCGGCAGACGATGCCATGGTCGGCACCTGGGCAAAGAAATCGGTGAAGAACGGCAGCGTTGTCGAGAACGTCTTCATCTTCCACGGCGACGGCAGCGGATACTGGATGGTTCTTTCCGACACCCCGTCGGTCTCCCTGATACGGATGCGGTATCAGGACCTGGGGAAGACGGGCGACACCACCTATGTCGGACGCTGTTCGGCCGGCCGAATCTATGAGATCGAGTATCTGCCGGAAACCGATACGTTCGTCATCGACGGGGGTACGTCGGCATTCTCACGCCTCGACCCGCTGGTTGGCATCTGGTCCGGCGACAGCAGCAGGAGTGGGGCCGTCGTCAGCACCATCATCAAGAGCGATGGAACCGGCGTGACCACGACCGCGTATGCGAACGGCACCGCACAGGTCTGTCGGCTGACCTGGATTCCGGCAGACGACGGAAGCTATGCTATCATGTTCAGCGACGGGGATTCAGCGGTGTATACCCTCGGACCGGACGGGCGGTCGCTTTCCTCGAGTTCCGGCCTCTCCAGGACGAAACAGTTCATGGATTCGTACTTCCTCCTGCCGATCACCGGTGCATGGTACCGTGCGGACGGAAACGCCGCGGCGATTGTCAATGCAGACCGGACGGGAACCATCCGCTACGGTGACACGCTGCGGCCCTTCACCTGGGATTACGTATGGAACGCGACGGACGTGATCGACTTCACGGTGACGTATGCCGGCGGGGATTCTGCCGGTACGGCAGTCACCTGGACCTACAATCTGACCTCCGATTCGCTCGTCTCGGCGGACGGGACGCGGTTCACCCGTCCGGCCGCGACGGTCGACGGGCTCATCACCCTCAACTAATCCTCTTTTTTCATCGCGTTTTATATTCATCCGGTGACAATATTGCAATCATGACGACTATTGTCACTGAACCGGAGGTCTTGTAATGGACGAGATTGCGAAGACCGAAGCCCGGAACTATCTGAGTGCGGCAGGATTCTTTGTGATTGCAGCAGGTTTTCTTCTGAACTTATTTTCATTTATTGGGGATAATACGTTTATTGAACCAAACACGTATCTTCACATAATCATTGGAATCGGATTGTTTGTCATTGCCACTCTTCTCAT
>DALTWN010000054.1 GCA_029987045.1 Methanocorpusculum sp. | reverse complement strand
CCGCGATTCTCATGTACCGTTCCTTGTCCTTCTGGATATCGAGGAAGACAAGGGTGTGCAGATTATGTGAAAGATTCTCGGAGATGACTTCGATCGGCGTCATCGGGAACCATTTTCCGTACGGGAACGGAACCGACACCGATTTGCCGAACCGGTAGTTCTGCAGACCAGACAAGCCGCAGACTGCCGTCATGATGGACGATCCGTGGATGACACAGGTCTCGACACCCGCATCCCTGCAGCGGATCCGGATATCGGCATGGGTCGTTGCAACCATGGAATCGCCGCCGGTCAGGAACACGGCATTTCCGTTCTTCGCCGCCTCGATGATCTTTTCGGAATGGACTTCGACGTCTTCACGGACCAGGGGGATTATTTTCTTGCCGTAGAATGCTTCCAGCTTCTCGATGGATGCTCCCATGAGCACCGAGGTATATACTTCGAGAAACACGGTATCCGCATTCCGGATGGCTTCCGCTCCGCGCAGCGAGACATCCTTTTCATCAAACAGACCAAGACCGACAAATGTAAGCATATTCGGTATATATGTGGGTCGTAAACCGGTATATGGGTTCCGGCATCCGAAAAAGACTATATCATTCCGGCTTCCATATTATTATTCATGGCAGGAAACGAAATCAACATCCAGATACCGCCGACACTCGACCCGGTCTACAGCAATATGATCCAGATAGCATTCAAGGACGATGAATTCTCCCTGATGTTCATCCACCAGCTTCCGGGCGTCAACCAGGCAAAGGCAAAGGCACTGGTCGCCATCAGTCCGCAGCATGCGAAGAAACTGCTCGCCGCTCTCGAAAAGAGCGTCAAGGACTACGAAGCAAAGTTCGGCGGCATTTCCGCACCGCAACAGAACGAAACCGACAACCCGTCCCTCCAGGGATACTCATAATCTCCTCTTTTTCACGCTGAATCGACCCGTTTTTTTCGGTATTCTTAATATATCTCAACTCAAATACTAGCATACTACTCAAAGTAGGAGTATTTCATATGAAGAAATCAGTTTTCATTGCAGCAGCAGTCGTACTTGTCGTTCTTGCCGCAGTATTCGCCGCAGGATGTACCAGTACACCGGAAAAAACCGTTACCGGCTATGCAGATCTTAACGGATCAAAAATCGCAGTTCAGCTCGGAACAACCGGCGACCTTATTATCACCGACCTGGCAGCCGAAAATCCAGGCACTACCCTCTCACGCTACACCAATATCGTAGACGGTATCACTGACCTGAAGAACGGAAAGGTCGACTGTGTAGTTATCGATTCCGAAATCGCAAAGTACTACGTCACCGACGGCAGCGGATTAAAAATTATTACCGATCCGGAATTCTCCGTCGAAGAATACGGATTTGCCATGAAGAAAGGAAATTCCGATCTCTTAACGAAGATCAACACTGCACTCGCTGAGCTGAAGGCAGACGGCACCCTCGACAAGATCAACATGTACTACTTCGGCGTTGAAGGCGGAGAACAGTACAAGAAAGATGAAACCATCGCCCGCACCGGTGACTTAAAAGTCGCAACCCACGCAGAATTCCCGCCGTATGAATACAAAGACGAAGGAAACTTCGTCGGTATTGATATGGATCTCATGCAGGCAGTCGCTGACAAACTCGGATTAAACCTTGTCGTCAATGATATCGCATTCGGTTCCATTCTCACTTCCATCGAGTCCGGAAAAGATGATGTCGGTGCATCTGCCATCACCATCACCGATGAGAGAAAGAAAAACAATGATTTCTCTGACGTGTATGCAACATCCGTACAGGTCATTGTTGTAAAAGAATAAACACCTTAAAAAAACTATTTTTTCACTTTTTCTTGTAAAAACCCATAGATTACCCGGAAGGTTCGTATAGTATTAATCTTAAGACAACCCAATATAGGGTATAGTTTAAGGTCGTACATATGAATAAACCGTCTATGAACCATCTACCGGTCCGGATTGCAGGCGCGGTTCTACTGATACTGTTCCTTGTGATGCTCTGCGTCGGATGCGTATCTGCCGAAACAGCAGATACTGCACTCGCCAATACAACCGCAGTAGCGACGCAGACAGCAGACGTTGCCGTAACTGCTGCTTCCAATCCGGTTACTGAGTTCTTCACCTCGCTTGGTGATAAATTCACTCAGAATTTCCTGAACAAAGGCAGATATTCCTACATAATCGAGGGTCTGCAGAATACCGCGATAATTGCTCTCTGCGCACTGCTTATCGGACTGGTCTTCGGAACACTGATTGCTATTGTCCGTACCGTCCATGATCTGCACGGAAAACTGAATATCCTGAATGCAATCTGTAAGCTCTATCTCACAATCATCCGGGGAACGCCGGTGCTCGTTCAGTTGCTGATTATTTACTATGTGATTTTTGCAACTGTGGATCTGAGCAAGATCCTGATTGCCAGTATTGCATTCGGTATCAATTCAGCAGCATATGTCGCCGAAATCATCCGGGCAGGAATCAACGCTGTGCCGAAAGGACAGTTCGAAGCCGGATTCAGTCTGGGTCTTCCCTTCAGAAAGACCATGACACAGATCATTCTGCCGCAGGCAATCAAGAACATCCTGCCGGCTCTCTGTAACGAAGGAATCACGCTTATCAAGGAAACTTCTGTGAGCGGTTATATCGGAGTGATGGATCTGACCAAAGCGGGAGATCTTATCCGCAGTCAGACATTCGAACCGTTCCTGCCGCTACTGGCAGTAGCCGTCATCTACCTTGCCATGGTCATGATACTGACCGCATTCGTAAACAAACTGGAAAAACGGCTGAATCAAGGAAACGGGATGGCCGCATAAGGAGAGAATGACATGCCACAAAAAGGAGATATACTGATTCAGGTAGATGATCTGAAGAAATCGTTCGGAGACCATGAAGTCCTGAAAGGAATCAATACGACCATCCGTATGGGAGAAGTCGTTGCAATCATCGGACCGTCGGGATGCGGAAAATCCACGTTCCTTCGGTCACTCAACCTTCTGGAAAAACCGACGAGCGGCCACATCTACTTCGAAGGCGTCGATATCACGGACAAATCGGTCGATGTCAACAAGATGCGGGAAAAGATCGGTATGGTGTTCCAGCAGTTCAATCTGTTCCCGAACATGACCGTCAAGAAGAACATCATGCTCGCACCGGTAAAACTCGGAAAGATGAACCAGGAAGATGCATCCAAAAAAGCGGACGAACTCCTAAAACGCATCGGTCTTTCGGAAAAGGCCGATGCACACCCGTCACAGCTTTCCGGCGGTCAACAGCAGAGAATCGCCATCATCCGTGCGCTCGCCATGAACCCGGATGTGATGCTGTTCGATGAACCGACCTCGGCACTCGATCCGGAAATGGTCGGCGAAGTCCTGAGCCTGATGAAGGACCTTGCCGAATCCGGTATGACCATGGTCGTCGTCACGCATGAAATGGGATTCGCCCGCGAAGTCGCCGACCGGGTGCTCTTCATCAACGACGGTGTCATCACCGAAGAAAATACACCGGTCGAATTCTTCTCCCACCCGCAGCATCCGCGGTTACAGGAATTCTTATCCAAAGTGCTCTAAGCACTCTATCTTTTTTTCCGGCACGTCCGTTCAATTTCACTACTCTTATCCTCCTGCAGGACCAATATGTCAATATGAAAATCGCAGTCACTTCTGAAAACGGACAGGTGTTCCAGCATTTCGGTGCAACTCCCGAGTTCACCGTATACACCGTGGAAAACGGTACAGTAACCGATAAAAAAGCCATATCGACCAACGGTACCGGCCACGAAGCCCTTGCAGACATCCTTGCAGAACTCGATGCGGAAATCCTCATCTGCGGCGGTATCGGCGGCGGCGCACGGGCGGCAATAGCATCCGTCGGCATCGAACTCTATCCCGGCGTCACCGGATCGACCGACGATGCGATAGCGGCATTCGTCGCCGGAACATTACAGTTCAATCCGAACTTCGTCTGCAACCATCACCACGGCTGCAGCCACTAATTCTTCACTATTTTCAGGACGTACAGATACTCGCCGTCGTCTTCGCGTTCGGACGCAACGACAGACGCAGAGCATCCGTTCTTCTCAGCCATTTCACGAACGGTATCCAGACCGGTAAGCGAAGATATCAGCAGCAGAATCCTGCCGCCTTCTGAAAGATGATACGGAGCTTGCGCAAGGAACCGGGCGACACTTTCACAACCGTCTGCCCCGCCGTCAAGCGCGTATTCCAGCCAGTCGTCCATACGTTCAGCAGGATCCGTCGGCAGATACGGCGCATTGAACAGGATGAGAGAGAAGGTTCCGGAAATCGCGGAGAACATATCGCTGCGCACCGTATCCAGACCATGGACCTCGTGCGCATAGGCGACCGCATGCGGATTGATATCGCAGGCGAGGGTGCGGGCTGCCTTCGTCATGACAGCCGAAGCTACTTCGCCCGATCCGGTACCCATCTCGAGAACAGTGTCGTCTGCCTTCACTTCAGCAAGCGCCGCGTCACGCAGAAGGAACGTATCCTCTGCCGGCATATAAATCTGGGTCTTATCGTACATGAGCCGCAAGCTTGTTGGATAGAATAATGAATTCGGTGACCGAGAGGACTTCCGGCCGTTTCTGCAGGAGTTCGTCTCCCAGTTCCGCGGAGAATGCACGGACGGTTTCCTTCCCGTAGAATCCGGAAAGACCCTTGAGACCGTTCGCGATGGTCTTCCTGCGGTGGGAAAAGAGTTCACGGACCAGGTTCTCGAATACCTGCCGGTTCTCGATCGGGACCGGTGCCGGACGCGGGGTGACGACGACGACCGCAGACCAGACATCGGGGGCAGGCGAGAATGCATGCGGCGGAAGTTCCAGGATCATACGGACATCGGCAAGTGCCTGGACCGTCACCGAAAGTCTGCCGTAATCATCGCATCCGGGTTCTGCCGCCATGCGTTTTGCGAACTCCAGCTGATACATCAGTACCGCTTTTTCGAATCCTTCGTCGAGCAGACGGAACGTTATCTTCGACGAAATGGAATACGGAAGGTTCGCGACCACCAGGTCATAGGACGGAAGCGGCACCTTGGATGCATCGCCCATCGTGATGGTCAGCCGTTCATCGGCAAGTTCTTCGGCGAACAGGCGTTCGAGATTCGGCAGAAGACCGGTATCGAGTTCGACCGCATGGACCACCGCACCGCGGTCCAGAAGAGCACGGGTCAGAACTCCGCCGCCCGGTCCGATTTCCAGCACCGTTCTGCCGGATACCGGAACAGCATCAGCGATCGTCGCGACGGCATCGGAATCTATCAGGAAATGCTGATCCTTGAAAGCTCTCATAAAAAAAGATTATTTGGAGGTGAATACGTGATACTTTTCTTCCGGATTCTCAAGTTCCAGAAGAACGCGTTCACGAATGAATTTCTCCGGTTTCTGAAGCGTCTTCACCCTGGCCTTGATATCGGCGAAACTCTCGAACGGTTTCTTCTGACGTTCGGTCAGAGTATCCGTCAGGGTCTTCTTGCCGAATCCGGGGAGAAGATTGAGCATATGCATCTTCAGACTGATCGGGACCGCGGTATTGTAGAACTCAATGAACCGCGGTTCACTGTCGGCGATGATGTTTTCCACGACGCTTTCCAGTTCACCTTTCGCGGTCGGCGTAAGGTCAGTATAGGACAGCCGGCGTTTGACACGTTCGACAACCGGACGTTCACCGTCGCCGATATAGACCGTATCGTGCAGATTGATGACGCGGTCTTTCTTCGCAATCAATTCAAGCAGTTTGAACTGATCAGTACCGATTGCAATGATGATCGGTTCGCGCTGGTTGATCGGGCGCTTGTCATCCCCGTATCCCCACTGGAGATAATCGAGAACGACAGCCTCGACTTCCTTCTTGTCTTTTCGCTCTGTTTTCGGGGGCATGATTCACTCAGATGTATTTCTTGAGGACATCAAGAATCTGATCGATATCTTCAGGCAGCATCGAGAACCGCTCTTTCGCGTAGATTGCACGGATTTCATCCCGGGTCTTCGGCATGATGTTGACGATACGTGCTGCAATCTCCGGAGTCATCTTCTCGAGGTCCTGGAGTTCCGCCATCAGTTTCTTGGCGGTATCTACACTAGCTTTTCCCAGAGAGTCGGCGTGATCGATACTCTTACGCAGTTCGTAGGATAAGGTTCTGCCGGCACCTTCGGTGTCTTCAGCATTGTCCCCTCTCTTGTCACGGATAGCGATGAGCTCCTCACGGACTTCCGGAAGGGTCAGCATATCTTCCTGAATTACTTTTTTAACTTTCATACACGGCCTCCAAAGAATAATAAAATAAGTATGGGGGAGGGAGGATTAGTTCTTGAACTTCTGTGCAGAGAGGTGCTGCGGGCGTGCAATAACGGTCTTGGTCATTCCGCCGTCTGCAATCTCAAGAAGCCATGCTCTTCCGCGCTGGCCGACGATGGTTCCGGTCTTGCCGTGGAATCTCGGGTGCGGCTGGCCTTTCTGGACGCTTGAATCTAATACGATGTGGACCTTCTGTCCCATTTCGAAGTGCTGAATGCTCTTGGTTACATTCGGCATTCCGCGGGTGCGGAGAGTC
>DALTWN010000053.1 GCA_029987045.1 Methanocorpusculum sp. | reverse complement strand
GCAGAACCATACCAGCGTCGGGATTCCTGCATCATGCAATCTCTCCAGAACTTCTGCACGGCGTGAAGTGGGGCAGACATGCGGTTCGATCTTTCTGCACAGGATATCGTTTGCAGTCGTCAATGTGACTGATATTACCGTTTTTGCCTTCTCATGGATCTCTGATAAGATATCGATGTCACGGAGTATCAGGTCCGATTTCGTGATCAGTGAGACACCGAACCGCCGTGCGGAAATGATTTCAAGACATCTGCGGGTCATCTTCAGATCGCGTTCGAGCGGGATGTACGGGTCCGACATCGAACCGAATCCGATCATGCACCGTTTCCGTTTCCGGGCAAGCGCCGCATCAAGAAGTTCAGGTGCATTTTCCTTTACTGCGATGTCTTCGAATGGATGATCGATACGATAGACCGTGCTTCTGCTGTCGCAGTAGATGCATCCGTGGCTGCATCCGCGATAGACGTTCATACCGTTTCGAGGTGAAAGCAATGATTTGGCCTGGATGAAATGCATCAAAAAAAAAGAAAGAAGAAAATTAGTTGAATTCTGCCATTGCCTGTTTCATGGCGTCGAAGACAATGTTCAGGCCCTTGAGCAGGACGTCGTCCGGGATGGTGCATGCAGCCATGATCTTGACAACGGTATCCTCTCTGCCGCAGAGTTCAAGGATGACACCGTGGTCGAAACAGATCTTGCGGATATTGAATGCGAGTTTTGCCGGGTATGCGCCGAAATCGATACCCCACATGACACCGAGACCGCGGGCGGTGATGTTCTTGCCGGAAAGCTGCGGAATCTTTTCGTCGAAGAATCTGCGGACCAGTTCCTCTTTTCTCTTGGTTTCCTGTTCCATGTTCTCATCGATGAACATGTCGAGAGCAGCTTTTCCGGCGACGAAGGCGAGGTTGAATCCTCTGAACGTACCGTTGTGTTCTCCCGGGCTCAGGACATCGTATTCCGGCTTGAGCAGCGTGATTGCAAGCGGCATGCCGATACCGCCGATGGATTTTGCCATGAACACGATATCCGGAACGATACCGGACATCTCGAACGAGAAGAACGGTCCGGTTCTGCCGCATCCTGCCTGGATTTCATCGCAGATCAGAAGAACACCGTATTTGTCGCAGAGTTTGCGGACAGCCTGCAGCCATTCTGCCGGCAGGATATTGATACCGCCTTCTCCCTGGACGGTCTCGACGAGGATTGCCGCCGGTTTTTCGACACCGCTGTGGTCGTTGGACAGCAGCATTTCCATGTAGGCGATGGTATCGAAGTTCGGGTTGTCCAGCGGGTGCGGGATTCTCGTGACATTGCCGAGAACGACACCGCTTGCCTTGCGTGCCAGTTCTTCGCTGGTCGCTTCGAGTGCGCCGATGGACATGCCGTGGAATCCACCCATGAGGGCAAAGACATTGGACCGTCCGGTAGCTTTGCGTGCGACCTTCAGACCGGCTTCGACCGCAAGCGTTCCTGCCGGTCCCGGGAACATGACCTTGTAGTTGAGTCCGCGGGGTTTGAGGATACGCTCTTCGAGCGTCTGGATGAATTCCGCCTTGGCTTTCGAGTAGAGGTCGAGTCCGTGGACCATGCCGTCGTTTTCAAGGTACTCGATTACTTTCTGTTTGATCGCTTCGTTGTTGTGACCGAAGTTCAACGCACCGGCGCCGCAGAGGAAGTCGATGTATTCGGTATTGTTCTGGTCGTAGAGCAGGGAGCCTTTCGCTTTCGTGAAGACGACCGGGTATTTTCTGCAGTACGAGCGTACGTTGCTTTCGTATGTCTCGAACAACGATGTATCAGTGTTTCCTGTTTTTTCTTCTTTAAGACCCATAATACACACCCCTTGTTGTCGGATAGTATATAGTACGGAAAATCTTTGCCCCGCATCATACAGCGGCGGGTAGGAGACTATCATAACATGATTACCCCCCTCATGACTTAAACCTGTCCCTTTAAAATAGCCGGTTATAGCGGGAATTTTTGCAATCCGGATGAAATTTACGGACTTCAAAAACCCCCTTCCTGCCGCCGATTGACCATTCGTGCCCCCAGGGGGGTTAGATGGGGTTTTCACCCGTCAAAACCGGGGGGTATGCCCCGGAAGATACGCGCAGATACCAAGTCTACTCGTCGCAGCCGATGGTGATTTCACCTTCGGCATTGACCCCGATGACTTTTTCGCCGGCGTTCCGGAGCTGTCTGATGTAGGTGATGACTTCGTCCGTTATCCGTTCGCCCGGACAGATGAACGGAATTCCCGGCGGATACGGGATGATGGACTGTGCACAGATCCTGCCTGCCCCCTGTTCGAGCGGTACCCGTTCTTTTTTCTGCGGAACACCGCAGAGTTCGAACCGTGCATCGAGAACGGCAGGGGTCGCGGTCTTCTCTTTCGGGTTATAGGGCCGTGTCGCGGCAAGGTTGCGCAGGACAGCCAGGGTTCTGTCCATATCCTCCTTCGTGTTGCCGATACCGGTCATGCACATGAGAATGTTTCCGGTCGTCAGTTCCGCATAGATGCCTTCTTTCAGGAGAATCTGTTCCAGCTCGGAACCGGTCAGACCGTAGGCGCTCATGTCGAGATTGATCTTGGTGATATCGAGCGACGGTGTCCGGATGACGTTCAGTCCGTTGATTTTTGCCGCTTCGTCGTAGAAATAGCGGACCGCTTCATACCAGGCACCGATGGATTCCTGTTTGTGGTGCTTGAGGATATCCGCATTGATATCGAGCGATGCCATCAGCAGATACGACGGCGACGTCGACATGATCATCTGCAGTTTGTCTTCCAGCACATAGCGGTCGACTCTGTCGGTATTGTACGTCAGCAATGCACTTTGGGTGAACGAAGCAAGGGTCTTGTGGATCGAGTTCACGGTGAAATCGGCGCCGCATTCTTCTGCGGATTTCGGCAGATCGTATCCGCAGTCGCTGAAGAATTTCAGATGAGCGCCGTGTGCCTGGTCGACGATCAGGATCTTTCCTGCATCGTGCACGATCTTCGCGATCGCCGCGATATCAGAACATATTCCGTAATAGTTCGGCGACGGCAGAATGACCGCCGATGCATCGGGGTTTTCCTGCAGGCACCGTTTGATCTCGGATACCGATATTTCGCCGGAAACACCATACTCTTCGATCATTTCCGGATATGCGTAGACCGGTCTGATGTCGCCGAGGACCAGTGCATTATAGATCGCCTTGTGACAGTTGCGGGCAAGAATGATCTTTCCGCCTTTGGGAACGCTTGCAAGAATGGCGGCAATCAGTCCGCCGCTCGTGCCGTTGATGAGCAGATAGGCACGTTTGACATTGTAGAGTTTTGCGTATTCTTCCTGCGCCTGTTTCAGGATACCTTCGGTCTGATACAGATTGTCTGCGCCGATGATCTCGGTGATATCGCAGTCCATGATCTTGTCGAGGAATTCGGTGTATCCGTATTTCCGGTAGATTGCGGATCCTTTATGCCCCGGCATATGGAACGATACCGGATGTTTGTCTGCATGGTCGATCAGAAAGGAAAGAATAGGCGTTTCGGTCATAGCGTATCATAGTGTTGAACGGATACGGGGATAAGGGTGTTGGCGTCGCTTTTTCAGGATCTTCGACGTTTTATGTGAATTAGGAAAAATAACAGTCAAGATATCTGTCTACAACTATCAGATGGAGTGAATGTATCAGAAAAGGGTAACGGAGGTGAGTCGGTTCGCGATGGTTAGTTACTCCATCAACCGACCGCCTTGTTCCATTGTTACGTATTATAATACGATGCTCGAGTATATAATCAATCACTCACCCCTCTGGAAGAGAAGGGTTTTGCTCCCTTTTTTAGAAGAGACTGCCGATCCAGTCGAAGAGACCGAGCATCTTGCATGCGACGACGATCATCAGGATACAGAACAGGATTCTCAGCCATCTGTCAGATACCTTGCCGGAAATCTTCGCCGCCGAAAGATACGCACACGGAACCGCGGTCACGGTCAGAATGAGCCAGATGAACCAGTCGAAATAGCCCTGGATCAGGTATTCGACCAGGCCGCCGATGGTGATGAACACGATGGCTGCAGCAGACGTTGCCGCCGCACGGGTCATCGTGAATTTTCCGACCATCGTCATGAGCGGAACAAGAATGATTCCACCGCCCACGCCGAGCAGTCCGGAAAAGAATCCGCCGGCCGCACCGATTGCACCGGACATGGGAGCAGGCATGCTCTCCCGGGTTCCTGCCGGCAGTTTCATCATGAGTTTGAGTCCGCCGAGAATGAGGACGACGGCGAAGATGATAGTGAGGATACGTATCGGCATGACGGATGCCACCCATCCGCCGACGAATCCCAGTACCATTCCGCAGATACCCATGACGATCGCACATTTCCAGGCGACGTTTCCTTTCCGGGAATGGGTGATCGCTCCGGTAAGAACGGTCGGAAATGCCGCAGCAAGACTCACGCCGAATGCGGTAAGCAGTGCGGTATCGTTCGGATACCCGAGTGCGGTCAGAATGAAATAGCCGACCGGTCCGAAGATGAGTCCGCCGCCGACACCGAGCAGTCCGGACATCAGACCGGCGAAGATACCTGCAGCTACCAGGACGACGACAACCCAGGGTTCGACGGTCAGGATATCGATCATGGAATTATTTCACAGCCGTTGTAGCGGGTATGAGCGAAACTGTTCATGGTAATGATGCCGTCCGCGATCATCTTCATCAGGTCGGGAACGACTGCGACCAGTGCGTCATGGAGATTGCGGACCGTTGCACAGACTTCGGTGTATGCATCGTCCCATGGCCGTACGATGTTCGAATACAGACACCGTCCGCCGCAGAATCCGTAGATGTCGCAGGAAAGACAGGGTTCTCCGATCGGAATCTCCGGCAGATTGTTCGGGTCGGCGGTCCGGATATCGCCTGCATAGTAGTCGGCCATGCCGACCATGATGGGACACGGTGCGATCTTGCCGTTGGTCATGATGCTGTAGTTGACATATCCCGATCCGCACCGGAGTCTGCTGGACGTTCCTCGCAGGAGATCCTCGGTCGTGGAAAGGAACGGATACCATTTCGGAACCACGCCGGTTTTCCGGATCCGTCCCACCCATTCCTGCACCAGTCTTCTGATTCCTTCGTTGTAGGATCTGGCCCAGGTCGCAAACTGCCGGCGCGAATGGTCGCCGGTGAAATCGGCATCCATCTGCCAGTGGATGGAACTGAACAGTTTCAGGTCGGCAAGATGAGTGACCGCGGCATAGATATCGGTATCTTCCGCCACGGTCATCCGGGCGATCAGTTCGCCGGTGAACCCGGTTTCCCGAAGCGTTTTCGCGGTCGTGGTCACCGTATCGTAGATACCGTCTCCCCGGTGTCCGTCGGTCAGGGTCCGGTCGCCGTCGATCGAGATGAGAATGGTTTCGAACCGGTTTCTATAGGGAGCAGAAAGATCGAGAAGCTTAGTGCCGTTGGTCTGGATCATGAACCGTTTGACCGGCGCATTGTCCATCACGGTCTTGACGAATTCCGGACACATCAGCGGTTCGCCGCCGATGAATGTCAGTACGGCATTCCGGTCTTTTGCAAGGAACGCATACAGATCCGGAAGCGACGCTGAAAAGTTCTCGGTCAATGATTCGTCGATGGTACCGGGATCTCCTCCCGGTTCGTCTTCTTCATCGAACATCTTCGCTCTGCAGTAGGAACAGCAGAGATTGCAGTCGTCGGTTACGGTGAGATGGTAGAACATTTGAAAAAAATGATTATTTGTTGACGGTCATGCCGTTGGTTTCGGCGATTTCCAGATAGGTAGCCGCGACGTATTCGGCCTGTGCACGGGTCATGCCGTAGGTATTGAATTTCCAGACCCTGGTCGCTCCCGGAATGATACCGGTGATCCCTTTCTTCGAAAGAGCGCTGGATAAGAAGAATCCGCGTTTCTTGTGTGTCTGTGCAACGACATCGAACGAGTCGGTGGTATCGACACGGGTGAGCGTGTGGCGGCGCGGGTATTCGGAGAGGATCTTGGTCCCTTCGATGGACTTGAGCGCATCGACGATGAGTTTGCTGTTTTCGAGTTCCGCATCGAAATGGTTGACACGTTCACGAACGGTCGGGAACGAGGCAAGCAGACCGACGATCGGAGCGCCCATCAGGGAACAGCCGAGAATACCGACTTCCTTGATACCGAACGTACGGCCGGTCAGATCGCCGCTGGTTTTGGTGGTCCTGAATACTTCTTCCGCCCGCTCTTCGGTCGCGGCAAGAATTCCCGACGGTGCAGGTGCTGCCATGCTCTTGTGACCGGAACCGACGATGAAATCGACGCCCAGGTCCTTGCCGTTCACCGGCATGATACCGACGGTATACACACCGTTGCAGAGGACCGGAATGTCGTACTGGTGAGCGACTTTTGCGATACCTTTCACGTCGTGGATGTTACCGAACTGGTAGTCGACCTGGTCGATATAGAGCAGTTTCGGTGCACGGCCGAATTCGCGGGTGACATCCTCGATACGCTGTGCCGCAGCTTCTGCCGTGATATGGTTGTCTGCGGTCTTCGGGATTTCCCGCACGATTCCCGCCCGTCCTTCGACGGAAAGATACGA
>DALTWN010000052.1 GCA_029987045.1 Methanocorpusculum sp. | reverse complement strand
CAGCAGTTCGTCGACGGATGTACAGACTTCCGCTTCGGTTTCCAGCATCAGGTTTACGGATTCTGCATCCGAAAACCGTCTGAAATCGGTACGCAGGGCAAGAATGCGTTTTCCTTTTGCGGCGGCATACCCCATTTCCCATGCGGTTCCTGAATCCGCATCGGCACCGTCGATGACGGCGACCACGATGTCTGCCGCCTGCAGTGCGGCAAGGTTTTCTCTATAGATGAGGGCTTCACGGTTTTCGGCACGGGTATTCGCATCGTCATCGAGTTCCTGCGGCAGATGGACGTCATAGAACAGTCCGGCGAGTTCGTCTGCTACCATCCGGTTGAACGCCCGTTCGGCTTCCGAAAAGAGCGGGGCGGCAAAGTAGACGGTGTAGCGTGCGCAGTCCTTGACATCGAGGACAGGTACGGTTCCGGCGAACCGTTTGAGGAACATGCCGGATCCGGCGGATTTTGTATCGGTATAGTAGGTCGTGGTCGCGCCGCAGGTGGGAGATGAATTCACGCCGATGATTGCAAGCGGGGTTTCGCGTTCGATTTTTCTGCGGACATCGGATTCCAGGCTGTCCAGCAGTGCCGCGAATTCCGGCGTATCCATTCTGCCGACGAACGGTCCGGGTTCCCGTTCCTTTCCGAACTGCAGGGTTTCCGGACAGGGAAGTTCGACGATATCGATATTGAATGTCTTGCAGCGCCGGATGAACTTCTCGAATGCCTCCAGGTCGTCGGGTCTGGTGATTCCGCGTGCCCGCAGGTCCGGATGCAGGATGCAGGGGGATACTAACACGTACATTGCTATCATGTTTGTTCGCAGGGATAATATCACTACTGCCGGCATCCGTCAGAGACACCAGCCGCAGGACAGAAAAGAATGCGGTAACGTATAGGTACTTATTTGTCGGAATTAAATAGATAAGAATCAGAACATGTCTATACCGCTTATCGCCTATCGTGACAATTCGTGCGATCCGAAGAAATGCACCATGAAGAAGCTCGAGCGGTTCGGGATGATGAGAATCGTGACCAAGATCGGTCAGATTCCGAAACCGTCGCTGGTCCTGGATCCGACCGCAGACGTCATTTCTCCCGCGGACAGGAAATGGGTGCCGAGCATCACGGCGCTCGACTGTTCCTGGGAAGTACTGGATACCGCGAATCTCGGCGCATGGAAAGGCCGGCGTGCCCTGCCGTTCCTCGTTGCGGCGAATCCGGTCAATTTCGGCAAACCGTTCACCCTGACCTCGGTCGAAGCGATCGCTGCGGCGCTGGTCATTCTCGGCGAACGCAGTCAGGCGGAACAGATCCTTGCGAAGTTCAACTGGGGTCTGCATTTCCTCGAACTGAACGCGGAACCCCTGAGCGAGTATGCCGCGGCAAAAGACAGTACGGAAATCCTGAAGATCCAAAGCGAGTATATGTGACAAGAGAAGAAGGTTGAGAGAATAATGACAGAAGCACTCATACTGATTGGATGCCCGCAGATTCCGGTTCAGAGTCCGCTGGTGCTCTATATCGCCGACTTTCTGCAGGATGCGCATCTGACACCGGTCGTCGCATCCAATCCGTCGGCAAAACAGCTGGTCAAGGTCAGCGATCCGAAAGGACATTATGTTTCGCAGTTCCGTGACCTGGATAAGACGATCGGCGAACTGAGCGACGGGACGGTATCCTATCCGCTCATCATTTCGCTGGTGCACAACGATGCGGGGCTGACGTATACGGCGACGGCCGCCGCGGTGTCTCCCGCGTCGTGTCTGGTCACGCTGTTCTTCGGAGAACATGCCTACGATCTGGCAGAAGAAGCGGCGTATCCGACCGAAAAGATAACCGCACCGCTGACGCATAATGTGAAAGGATTGATTCCGCATCTGGAGGAGGTACTCGAATGGGCTGTCTCGAGAGTATGAACTATGAGATTCTTGCGAAGAACTGCAGTTTCAAGGAAGCACGCGAACTGATCGATTCGACCTGCAGTGAACGCTATGAAGTTCCGCCGGGATTCAAGCTTCTGGAAAAACCGCTGATCGGCGTTCCACCGGTGCATATCGGTATCAATGCCGACGGAAAACTGGTCTACGGATACACGAAACCCTGTTACGGTACGTTCGTCGTCGTCGTCGAAGACGCGGAAGGCGTGGCATCCGTACGGAAATCGGGAAAACGGATTGCATAACCATGGACGCGGCATCATTCGTATCAACCCTGCTTATCGGCGTAGGCCTTGCGATGGATGTCTTTTCCGTATCGCTAGCGGGCGGTGCGATTCTCCGCCGCGACATTATCAGGACGGCGCTGATCGCCGGCGGAATGTTCGGCTTTTTCCAGTTCATCATGCCGCTCATCGGCTGGGCGATCGGTGCGCCGCTCTCGTCGCTTCTGCAGACCATCGGCAGCTGGATCGTCGTGGGTCTGTTCTTCTTCATCGGCGGCAAGATGATCTATGACGCGTTCAAGGGAAACGAGGAAAGTGTCAATCTTACCGGATTCAAGGTTCTGCTGCTTCTTTCGATCGCTACCAGTATCGATGCGCTGGCGGTCGGTATCAGTTACGGTCTCATGGGCAGCGAGATCATTCTGCCGTCGATCATTATCGGAATCATTTCGTTCCTGTTCGGATTTGCCGGTGTCCTTGCCGGTAACAAGCTGAGTCATATCTTCGGAACCAAGATGGAAATCGTGGGCGGTATCATCCTGATTGCGATCGGGGTGAAATTCCTGGTCGAGATATTCATCTGATTCCTGTTATTTTTTTGGCGTGCAGAACCATATCGGGTATCGTCACGTCGAATGTGTATGCGGAAAAAAGAAGTTAGAATTTGAAACTCTCGAGGAACTTGTTGAGTGAATCCATCGCATCGTTTATCGCGTTATCCATATTGGGCATTTTGAATGCTTCCGTAAGCGTCTTATCGGTTTGGCTTGAGAGTTTCATGTTCATGATTTTGGAGAAGACATCGGCCCCGTTATCAGCCGTGGTATCTTTTTCCGTGCCGGATACGATGGACGAGATATTGAGGAGATTGTTATCTCTCAGGGTTTTGAGCAGTTCCGCCTTGTCGGCATCGGACAGGTTGCGGATGAACGATTCGTCTCCGAGCAGATCGATATCGATGTTGACCCGTTCGGCTGATTTGTCGAGCGAGAAGAGATCGTCGGTCGGCGTGAGCGTGACGGTTCCGAGCGTCTGATTGCCGACGAGGATCTCGTTCGTCTGCGACCCGAGGGATATGCATCCGGCACTGCCGATAGTCAGGATTCCGACAATCAGGAGGATGGCGAATACGTTGCGCGGTTGTTTCATGATTATCTAATATGTGCGGATTTTGAATATAAACGGTTTCCCTTCGTCCGCGGTGTTGCCGTAAAGAGGATATCTACCCAGCAACAAATAGATAGAGAGAAATGTACTGGCCGAACGGTCGGGAAAAATCGTGCGGTGCCGTTATCTGGCGCTATACCGGAAATTCCCATGAATTCCTTCTCATCCAGCATGGCCATCACTGGAGTTTCCCCAAAGGTCATGTCGAAGAAGCGGAAACCGAGAAAGCGACAGCTCTGCGCGAAATCAGGGAGGAGACCGGACTCGAGGTCGCACTCGATGCACGGTTCAGGAAGGTCGTGTCCTACCGCACACCGCACGGAAATATGAAAGACGTGGTGTTCTTCATTGCGACACCCATCGGCGGCCGTGAACAGCCGCAGCTGTCGGAGATCAACGATCTCGGATGGTTCAGTTTCAAGAAATCGCTGCCGCTCGTTACGTTCGCGACTGACAGTTCCGTGCTCCGTGCGGCAGAACACTATATCCGTTCGCTTCCCCGTCCGCATTACTGAAACAACCATGATACCCTATACTGAAATCGTCGATGAACTCAAACGCCGCGGAGTCTCCCGGGCGGCACTGCAGGTACCGGAAGGACTCAAACGCTTTGTGCCGGAACTGGTATCCGTTCTGAAGAAAGAAGGCATTTCGGCAATCGTCAGCGGCGATCCGTGCTGGGGTGCCTGCGACCTTGCGACCGATGCGGCGGCCGGATGCGATATCCTGGTGCATATCGGACATACTCCGGTCACGCCGGAACAAAACGTGCTCTATATTCCCTACCGCAAGGACATCGACGGTATCCCGCTTACCCGTGCGGCGGAGACGCTGAAAAGGTATCCGTCCGTCAGCGTGACTACGACCATCCAGCATGCGCATCAGATTGAAGAGATAGCGGCATCGCTTCGCGGTCTCGGCGTCAATGCGGTCATCGGCAGCGGATCGCCGCGTACGCCCGAACCCGGCCAGGTGCTCGGATGCACCTACGCGTCCGCCCGCAATGCCCGTGCAGATGCGAATCTGTTCATCGGAACCGGCGTGTTCCATGCAATCGGGGTAGCCCTTGCGACGAAGAAACCGACGTTCGCCCTGGACCCGTTCGGCAGCGGCGACCTGCAGGAGATTTCCGCCGACCCGCTGCTGCGCAGACGGTTCGTCCAGATCGAAAAAGCGAAGAAGGCGCAGAATTTCGGGATTCTCCTGTCGTCGAAATCGGGACAGGCACGCCGCGATCTGGCCGAGCATCTGGCGACCCTGCATGAGAATGCGGTCATCATCATGATCCGTGAAGTCTCCGAGATGCAGCTGCGGAATTTCGGATTCGACGCGTATGTCAATACGGCATGTCCGCGCCTTGCGATGGACGACCAGACACGGTTTCCGGTCCCGGTCCTGTCGCCTGCGGAATTCGAGATCGTTCTGGGACTGCGTGACTGGGACGATTACGTCATCGACGAGATCGAGTAAGGAATATGAAACTGAAGAATCTGGAAATGGCACTGCAGAAGATTCAGGGATTCAGCCATCCCGATGCGGCACTCGAGCAGTATCTGACGCCGCCGGATCTTGCGGCACGGTTCCTGTTCGATGCCTATATGCACCAGGATCTGGACGGGCTTCGGGTACTGGACCTGGGATGCGGGACCGGAATGCTGTCCATCGGAGCGGCACTGCTCGGCGCCGCGGTCACCGGTATCGACTGCGATCCGTCGGCACTGTCGGTCGCACGCGGAAATGCGGCTCTGTTCGACGTTCCGGTGGAATTCTCGCAGATGCGCCTGCCTGCGGAATCCATCGATGCGTTCGATACAGTGGTGATGAACCCGCCGTTCGGTGCCCAGAACGAACATGCCGACCGCCCGTTCATTGAAACCGCACTTGCTGCGGCGCCGGTCGTCTGGGGCATATTCAATGCCGGCAGCATTCCGTTCATCCGTGCCTATACGAAGGGAAAGGCCGAGATGACGGCCAAGGTCTCGGCACAGCTGACGATTCCGCGGCAGTTCGTTTTCCATACGCAGGACAGATTGGAGATTCCGGTCGAAATCGTGAGGCTCGAACGGACATGAAACCCGAATTCAAACGTATCTTCGCGCTCGCCGCAGGTCACGGCGCGGTCGATTTCTATATGCCGATCGCATCGGCGCTGCTTCCGTCGCTGATACCGCTGTTCCAGGACCAGGGCATCACCTCGTATGCGGCGGCAGGTCTTCTCTTCACCATTCTTGCCGTGATGGAACTGATTTTCCAGCCGGTGTTCGGCGCGATGATCGACCGGAACCGCTGGACCCCGGGCCTTACCCTCTGCTGTATCGTGACCGCGGCTTCGGTCGCCGGATTCGCGTTCACGCAGAATTACTGGATCCTGCTTGTCTGTGCGATTATCAACGGTATCATGAACTCCGCCTACCATCCGAACGCCTACGGTCAGATCCACCAGTTCACGACGGAAAAGAACAGAGGGCTGTTCATGTCCATCATGTCGGTCGGCGGAACGTTCGGGTACGGCGCCGCCCCGCTGGTCGCCGGATTCCTGTATGCGGCAGGCGGTTTTCCGGCACTGCTGTTCCTCCTGATTCCGGGCATCGTCGTCGCCGTCATCCTCCTGACCCAGCCGCAGCATCAGAAACCGGTCTGCCGCCTGGACACGTCAGCTCCTGAAAAGAAACCGAACAAACGTGCGGCGGCGATCCTGCTGACCGTGAGTTCCATCCGGTCCTGGGTCTATTACGGATTCATCGCATTCGCGGTCGTCTATCTGACATCCCATGCTGAGGTCGATTACGTCCTTGCGACCGGCGTGGTATCATCGATGATCTTTGCCGGCATGTTCGGCACGCTCATCGCGGGTCCGCTTTCGGACAGGATCGGCAGGAAAGAGGTCATGATCTGTGCCTACCTGCTTGCCGGAATCGCCTATCTCGGCATCTTTTTCCTGTCCGGTATCGGTGCGGTCGTCTGTCTGGTCATATCGGGATTCTTCATGATGGCGACGGCGTCGGTCGAGATCGCGGCGGTCCAGGAAGTCATGCCCGGCAGTGTCGGATTCGCATCGGGTATCGTCATCGGCATTCCGCAGGGCGTCACCGCTGTCTCGACCGTGGCCATCGGATTCATCGCCGATGCAATCGGTCTGCCGCTTGCACTTTCCATCCAGGCATGCCTTATGGTAGTCGCTGTCATCCTTGCGATCGTCCTGCCGTATCCGCTGAAGTCATTCCGGCATTTTTCCCATTCTCACTAAGAGAATTGCCGGAAAATACCCCGTTTTTGGCCGTT
>DALTWN010000051.1 GCA_029987045.1 Methanocorpusculum sp. | reverse complement strand
GGGCAGTCGATGTGGCGGTGTCGGTACATCCTGCCGCAAGGACACAGCAGAGGACAACCAGCGCTGCGATACCGGCAGCTGCAAGTTTTTTACTGTTCATAATTGTAAGATATGACTGCCTGCTATATGTAAGTGCTGTTTTCGTCCGATGCGGTCAGGGGAGCCTGGAATTTCACCTGCTGTCATCACGATGGTGCGGGTTTTCTCGCGAACCTGATTGTACCGTCAGGATACTACAGCTCTTTTCACGTATGACAGTGTTTTAATATCGCCTGCAAGAAACAAGAACAGTATGATTACCAAGATGCGTGTGCCGTATTTCCGCATATCCCTGGCACTTGCCGTCATCTGGTTCATTGCCGGCATTGTATCCGCATATGTTCCGGAACTGTCCGCGAACTTTGTGACGAGCATCATACGGATTCTCTCGTCCGGAATAGCACTTGCACTCTGTTTTCATGCGGCGTCCGCAAACAGGGACGAGATGCTCTACAAGATTCTGACCTTCGCCATCGCCTGCGTCTTCCTGAACGACATCTACTGCTTCGCCCACTATATGGTCGTCGGAGCGACACTGGACTACTTCATTATCCTTCTTCCCTACCTGGGCGCAGTTTCGTTCATGGCGACCCTGAACTTCACTCTGCTGAGAAGACTGAACCCGGTTCATCGATATCTTCCGCTCCTTGCGGTGATTCCGGCACTGGGAGTCGCATATGCATTCTGGGCAGTGGGCCACACGCCGATCATCTCCATCCTGTACGCGTTCATCATCTGTGTGACGGCATATACCATTGCCGCGGTGCTCGGCACGAAACAGGGGAAAAAATTCCTGTTCCTCGAGATCTGTATCATCGTGAATGCGGTTCTCGGCGTATTCTGGGTTCACGGCATGAGCACACTCATGGGAGATATCATGGTTGAAGTCCTGGAGATTCTCTTCATTATCGCCCCGCTGATGTATCTGCCGGCGCTTGCCTGGGGGTTGAAGAAATGTCAGTAGAAATCAATGTGATCATCGGAATCACCATTCCGCTTCTTCTCCTCTTTCTCGTCGTTGACAGAAAAGCAAAGATACCGGTCGGATTTCTCATTGTCGGATTCTTCGCCTGCTGCATCGCCGCATATCTGAGCGCCGCAATCGCAGCAGCATATGACTATACCAGTATCGAACTCGCCCGCTATGTTGCACCGGTCGTCGAGGAGACCATCAAGGTTCTGCCGGTCATGCTGTTCATTCTTCTGCGAAAACCCGATATCAGAACGGCATTCATGGCAGCCGCTGCAGTCGGCGTGGGATTTGCCACCATCGAAAACATCCTCTATTTCATGAGCTTCGATGTCTCGAATTTCGGATTCGTTCTGATACGTGGTCTTTCCACCGGAATAATGCACGTGATGACCGTCCTCCTCGTCACCCTCGTCCTCTACCAGGTCATGCGGGTGGGTGCCTTGCGCTACATCGTGGTTCTGATCAGTGTCCTTGCTTTCGCGACGACGTTCCACGGGCTCTACAACCTTCTGGTAAACAGTGCCTCCGTGGTGGCGGTCACCATCGGCTATATCATTCCGCCGGTTTTCGCCGTCATCTTCCTCATCTATCTCCTGCATACGGATATCGGAAAGTTCTTCGCCAGATTGCAGAACAGACAGCCGTGATGACGACCGCCGATCATCGTTCGTGATTGGCAGAATGTATTTATCGTCCCAAATGAAATATCAGAAACCATGCAACTGAAAAAACTCACAGTAATCGGTGCTCTTGCACTGGTCGTTATCGGCTGTGTGGTCGTTGCCGGATGCACGTCCGCATCGACCGGTACCGGGTCCGACAACCAGATCATCGGTACATGGATTCGCAGCGACAGCGGATCGGCATTCGTAATCGGAGATAACTATACCGGCGCATACTACACCTGCGACAACGACAGCGGCACCTGGGCCGAAGCTGTCGGCATGCACTGGGCAAAGAATGCGGACGGCACCTATTCCCTCGATGTGGATGCCAGCACGAAGACGATCGTGACACTCGATCCGGTCAAGGGCCAGTTCACCGCCGATTCCGGCGGAGTATTCACGAAGATGGTATCCGATGCAAGCGGAGCTGTAAACCTTACCCACTATCGTGAGTTCCTGGGGAAGCTCAAATAAACCGGGCTCTGGCTGAGAGTTCTGTACGAACAGACAGACAAACAATTCAAACTTCCTTAATTTTTTCTCTTTTTCCAGACAGATTTCCTGCAGGTGAACCGCGGAACGTGTGCAGCCCTGGGAGAATTTGCATTATCGTTGAATTTAGTGAGTACAGCACACAGGAATCGTCCCTATGAAAAGGATTAATGTGGAGTACATCGAAACATTACGTATAGATAGTCATGCAGACAGAATACTGTGAATTATGCGGCGCTCCGCTGACCAAGAAGGCACATCTGGTCAGAATCGCGGGCGCAAAACCCATGAAAGTTTGCGACAAGTGTGCGAAGCTCGGCACGGAGATCATGCCGCCGAAAGCACCGAGGACATCGTTCGGCAAGGACTACGTTGCACCGGCGGCACCGCGTGCACCGCGGACGACCTCGTCTTCCTATCAGGGATCCCAGCAGCAGAACCGCAAACGCGATATGTTCGATATGATCGAAGGCGAAGTCGTCGAGGATTTCGGCAAACGTATCGCGACGGCACGTCAGGAGAAAGGATATACCCAGAACGATCTCGCCTACATCCTCAAGATGCAGGAAGTCGATATCAAGAAACTGGAACGCGGAGAGCGTGTGCCGACCGAAGCGGAATGCAAGAAGCTCGAGGCGGAACTCGGTATCGTTCTCATCGATGTCGAACAGACCGATTCTTCCATGAAGGCGGGCGGTGTGGCTGCGACCACGCTCGGTGACGTTCTGCAGGTCAAGAACAGATAAACGGGACCGGTATGACAACCCCATTCATTCTGATTAATTTCAAGTCGTACCGCGAAGGTGCCGGAAACAATGCCGGACGTATCGCGGAAGCAGCTGAAATGGTCATGCAGGAATCCGGCGTCCGCATCGGTGTTGCCCCGCAGTTCGTCGAACTCCATCCGTTCTGCAAACACTACGAGATCCCGGTCTATGCTCAGCACATCGACGCGGTCGAAGGTGCGTTCACCGGCCATGTTCCGGCATTCACCGTACGTGCAGCAGGATGTACCGGAACGCTCATCAACCATTCGGAACGCCGGCTGACCATCGCCGATATCGAGGCATGCGTCGCCGCAGCACGGTTCAACCATCTGGAATCGGTGGTATGCACCAACAATGCGGGTGTCTCCGCGGCGGCAGCGGCGTTCGGTCCGGACTATGTCGCGGTCGAACCGCCGGAACTGATCGGGTCCGGTATCTCCGTCGCGAAAGCCGATCCGGAAATCATCAAAAACTCGGTCGAGATGGTCCACTGCGTCAACAAGAACGTCAAGGTACTCTGCGGTGCAGGAATCCAGACCGGTGAATGCGTGAAGACCGCGGTCGATCTCGGTGCGGACGGCGTACTGCTCGCATCCGGTGTCGTCAAGGCGAAGGATCCGGAAGCCGTACTGCGTGACCTGGTCTCGAAATTATAAACAATACACATTTTTTTCAACAGGGGATTTTCAAAGATATGAAGACAGGGCTGGTAGTTGAAGGCGGCGGCATGAAATGCGCATACAGTGCAGGTGTCATCGACGGACTGATCGACGACCATATCATGTTCGACGAATGCATCGGGGTATCTTCGGGTTCCGCCAATACCGCATCGTTCGTCGCCGGACAGCGCGGCAGAAATCTCAGATACTATGTCGAGCATCCGCTCGATCCGGAATACTGCGGGGTCAAGCATTTTCTCTTCCACGGTTCTTTCTTCAATCTGCCCTACATCTTCGGCACCCTGACGAACGAAGGCGGAAAGGATCCGCTCGACTACGATGCGATGATGGCGAATCCCGCCGAGTTCTATCTGGTGGCGACCGATGCGAAGACCGGAGAAGCGAAATACTTCTCGAAACACGATATGCCGAGAAACGATTATCGTGCCATCATGGCGAGCTGTGCGATTCCGGCGCTCGGTAAACCGGTCGAGATCGGCGGCAGGAAATATTTCGACGGCGGTGTGGCCGACTCGATTCCGGTCAGGAAAGCGCTCGACGACGGATGCGGAAAGGTCGTCGTCATTCTCGAGAATCCGCGGAGTTTCATCCGCCAGCCGCAGAAGTACAAGATCCTCTATCACCTGATGCTTCTCAAATATCCGACGATCGCGAAGATGGTGGATACCCGGTATCTGCGGTACCGCGAATGTCTCAGACGCGTCTACGAACTCGAGCGGCAGGGCCGCATCTTCGTCTTTGCGCCGCCGGAGAATTCCGGAATCTCGACGTCGACCGTGGATATCCCGAAACTGCAGAAACTCTATGAGAATGCATATGCCGGGTATCAGGACCGCAGGGAAGAACTCTTCAGGTATCTGGGATTGTAGGAAAAATGTTCGGCAGAAAGAAACAGCATGAATTGAGCGACGACGAACTGGCGGCACAGACGCTGCAGAACTGCCGGATGTCCATGGGCCAGATCTTCCAGGAACAGGTCCGGACGACGGAACTTGCCGACGATGATGCGTTCATGCAGGGATTTCTTGATTCACCTGAATACCGCGAAGCGTTCGCCGCGTATGCGAAACGCATGGGGAAGGAGTGAGGATGTCCGGGACCGCGATCCGTCTGGAACGCATTCTGGACCGTACGACCGGAAAGGCGTTCATCGTTCCGCTCGACCATGGTGCGACCATGGGGCCGATGCCGGGTCTGTTCGATATCCGGGATACGGTCGCGAAAGTCGCCGACGGCGGAGCGACCGCGGTTCTGATGCACAAGGGACTGATCGATACCGGACACCGGAAATGCGGTCGTGATCTCGGGCTCATTGTCCATCTGAGTGCCGGCAGCATCTACAGTTCCGATCCCGGACGCAAGGTCCTCGTGACCTCCGTGGAAGAAGCGCTCCGCCGCGGTGCCGACGCGGTATCTATTCATCTCAATATCGGCGGCGAAAGCGAAGCGGCGATGCTGGAGGAAGCGGGCGCCGTATCCGATGCATGCAATGCCTGGGGCGTTCCGCTGCTTGCCATGGTCTATCCCCGCGGCAGTGCCGCCGAACAGCCGGAATCGGTCAGGACATGCGTGCGGGTCGCCGCCGAACTCGGTGCGGATATCGTCAAGACCGCGTATACCGGATCCGTCGAATCGTTCCGTGAAGTGACGAAAGGATGTCCGATACCGGTACTCATCGCGGGCGGGCCGCAGATGGGATCCGACCGTGCGTTCCTCACCATGGTTTCCGATGCCATGAAGGCGGGAGCGGGCGGTGTATCCATCGGCCGCGGCATTTTCGGTCATCCGGACATCGTGGGCATGTGTTCCGCGGTCTCGGACATCGTGTTCCGCAACGCCGATGTGGATACGGCACTGGCGAGGATCCGTGCATGACCGTTCCCGGTTCCGCGGTATTGATCCGTGCCGACCGCGGTACGGCGGAAGAACGCCGGCGTATCGTGGAATCGGCACTGGAATCCGGGTTCACGTTCCTGCTTCTTGAAGAAGGCGACGACCGGCTCGCACATCTCGGACGGATGACGGTCATCTACCGTCTTGCAGACACGCTTTTCTTCGACGGCGAACCGGTCGGAAAGATATACACCATCGATTCAGCGGACGCACTCGATGCCATAGGCGATACCGATGAACTTGCCGTCGTCGCAACACCCGGATGGACCGTGATTCCGCTCGAGAATCTGATTTCCCGTCTGCATCATACGAAGATCTATGCGCAGGTTTCTACACCGGAAGAAGCGTCACTGGCTCGCGAGATCCTGGAGAAAGGATGTGCCGGAATCGCTGTCGATGCACCTGCGTCCGCTCTTCCCCGGTTCATGCCGCAACAGGCTGATCCGGAAATCCGGATGACGCCGGCACGGATTGTCAGAATCGATCCGGTACCGTTGTCCGATCGTGTCTGCGTCGATACGACCTCGATGCTCGATCCGGCGGAAGGATTGCTGGTAGGGTCGACCTCTTCCTGTTTCTTCCAGGTCTGTTCCGAGAACCATCCGACCGAATATGCGGCGGCACGGCCGTTCCGGGTCAATGCCGGTGCCGTTCATTCGTACGTGAAAATACCGGGTGACAGGACACAATATCTCTCGGAACTGGCGGCAGGAACGAAACTGATGACCCGGACGGCATCCGGGTCGACCCGTGAAGTAACAACCGGCCGCATCAAGATCGAACGCCGGCCGATGCTGCTGATCGAAGCGGAATTGCCGGACGGAACCCGCGGATCCGTCGTCGTCCAGAACGCGGAGACCGTACGGATCATGGCCGGAACCGGACCGGTGTCGGTAGCCGATCTGCAGGTCGGCGATACGGTTCTCGTGTATGTGGAACCGGCAGGCGGCAGGCATTTTGGAACACGGATCGACGAGACGGTACGGGAACTATGACGAAGATCTGTGCGGTAGCCGTCCGTCCCGATGACGGAACAAGAGCGGTCGTAACCGGAGCGGATGCAGTCGAGTTCCGGCTCGATCTGTTTCCGGCGGTACCCGATGATTTCTCCTTCTTTTCCCAGCCGGTTCCGACCATCGTCACGTTCCGCGGATGTCAGGAACGGGAAATCTATGAACACGCGTTCGCGTCCGGTGCGACCTATGCTGATATCGAAGGATACTCGGAATTCCGCGACGAGTTTCCCGGACGGACCATCTGTTCCCTGCATGATTTCGAC
>DALTWN010000050.1 GCA_029987045.1 Methanocorpusculum sp. | reverse complement strand
ATACGGTCGCCGAGTATCTGAAGAAATACCATGTGCCGTTCCATATCTACAAAGGCCGGGATTATTACCGGGAACCGGAAGTGGCAGATATCCTGCATGTCATCCGTGCATCCGTGTTCCGTGAAGATGATATCTCCCTGTATGGTGCGCTTATATCACCGTATTTTGGTATTGCGGACGAACAGCTGGCGCGGGCGGTGTCTGCCGGCCCGGTCACCGGACCGCTCCGGACCCGGCTTGAAAAGTGCGGCGATCCGCAGATCCGTGCGGCCCTTGACCGGCTCGACGGATTCGGACGGCTGTTCCGTACGGAACCGCTGTCCCGTGTCGTCCGCCGCATCGTCCGCGACTGCGGAATCCTGACGGTCTATGCCGCTCTGGAAGGCGGGACGGACAAGGTCAGGAACATCCGGAAATTCGTCGAGATCGCCGACAGTCAGTCGGCAGGGTCCGGCATCATCGGATTCATCCGCACGATCGAAACGTGTATTTCCCAGGCACTCGGCAGTGACGAGCTCGGCGGGTCCGAACCCGATACGGCAAGCGGCGATGCGGTCAATATCATGACGATCCATGCATCGAAAGGTCTGGAATTCAAGGTGGTCGCGCTTTATCGGATGGGTGCCGGTTATGACGAAAAGGTCAGAGGCCCCGGACTCGTGTATGATCAGGCATACCATTATTCCTATCTCGGTCTCAGATACCGCGACGGGAAGGACGATCTGTTCGGGTTCATGAAACACCTGATCATCGCCGCGAACAAGCCGGAGATCCTCGCTGAGAACCGGCGGGTGTTCTATGTGGCGATGACCCGTGCCCGCGACCATCTGGTCATCACCACGAGCAAGGATCCGGGTACCGATTCCAGTATGGAACTGCTGGATGCCGTTGCCCATGATCTGGTTGCGGACCGGGTATCCGTATGTCCGTGCATGCCGGACGATTCATGCAGTACGGCCGTCCGGATTCCGGAAGGATGGATCCCGCATCTTGCCGTCTCTGAAGAGATTACACCTGTTCCGGACGCGGATACCGCTGCCGCTCTGCGGTACGGATCATGTATCCATGAAATATTCGAAGGAAAGGATATTGCAAGTGTCTGCCGGAAATACGGGCTTGTCCGGTACCGTGATCGGTTTGCGGAGATCGTTGCCGGATTCCGTGCATCCGCACGTCTGCAGAACGTCGAAAGGGAGTGGCATGAACTTTCGTTCACTACACCCGGGGGAGAGACCCGGCGTGCCGATATGGTGGTCAGATATACGGACGGCAGGTACCGCATCATCGATTTCAAGAGCGATGATTTCCGTACCATTCCGGACGACCGGCGCAAAGCGTATTTCGATCAGCTGACGGAATATTCGCAGGTGCTCACCGGTATCTTCGGGGCGGAAAGCCCGATTCCCGCCTGCTTCTATGCGACGCAGGACGGTGTGTTCATCGATCTGGAAGATATCCTGACTTATCGTCCGGCGGCATGAGCAGATGACCGGTGGCCGTTTGCAGGATACTGCACCTGCCGTATCCAAAGGATAGCTATAAGAAGTGTCGTCTCTATACAGATGATTGTATGAAGAAGCTTGCTCTTGTTGGCGTTCTTGCCCTGGTCGTCGCCTGCTGTGTGATTGCAGCCGGCTGTACCTCGACGCAGGAACAGGGTCCGACGACCGTGGATTACAGCGATATGAACAACTGGATGTTCTATCCGACGGAACAGACGCACGATGTCGATGTCATCTACATCTATCCGACCGTATCCGCGTCCGACGACCTGACGTATGCGGACAGACTCGACGATCCCGTGATGCGGGCGGAAGCGGCGGATGTCTATAAACATCAGGGTTCCGTTTTCGAGACCGTGGCCGATGTCTATGTTCCGTATTACCGCGAGTTCTCCGGTCAGGACATCTATGCTGCCATGGACGGCGACATGGCCCCGATCGGTACCGAAATGCCGATTGCGATCGATGACGTCTATGATGCCCTCGATTATTATTTCACCCATGCGAACAACGGCCGTCCGTTCATTCTCGCCGGCCACTCGCAGGGGACCATCATGCTGAAATCCGTCCTCAGCGAGTACATGGCAGACCATCCGGAATATTACAAGAACATGGTCGCCGCGTATATGCTGGGATTCCCGGTCACCGAATCGGATTATGCAGCAAGTCCGTATCTCAAGGCGGCGACCGGTGCGGATGATACCGGTGTCGTCGTCTCCTGGAACACCGAAATCGCCGGAAACCCCAATGAGACCGGCGTGTTCAAGAAGGCGGATGCCGTCCTCATCAATCCGCTGAACTGGAAGACCGATTCCACCTATGCGGGAAAGGACGAGAACCATGGTTCGTTCATCCGTTTCGAGAACGGAACGTACGGTATCGGACCGGGTCAGGTCGATGCACAGATCCTGAACCATATCATCGTCGTGAGCGAGGATTCACCGGTGACTGCGGCACTGACGCTGTCCCCGAACGATGTCGATATGATCGTGGACCTTGCCGGTACCTACTCGCGCCACATGGACGATTACGATTACTTCTATCAGAATATCCGTGAGAATGCCGCACTCCGTACGGCTGCATTCATCCGGAACATGTCGGCATGACCGCGGCGAAACATATCAGAGACTGATATCTTCTCACCCGTGCAGATGCACTTCCCCCGGTCCCGTGCCGGGGGCAGTCGCATCCCTGGGTGTATTCAGCAGATTCCCGTAATGCCGGCCGGCTTTCAGATTATCCACACCGGAACGGACCAGGTCTCTTTATCCAGGGGAATCAGATCGTCGGCAAGACATATCACTGCGCCGGTCGCCATCTGTTCCGGTGACCGGTCGAGCCGTTCACGGACATAGCGGATATGCTGCAGGTCGCCTTTTCCGGGTCTTCCGGTCTTCTTGACTTCTATCGGTGAAAGTGTTCCGTTCTGATGGATGAGCAGATCGATTTCCCGTTTTGCGTCATCGCGATAGAAATAGAGCGGCGGTTCTCTGCCTGCCGCAAGATAGCTTTTGAATATTTCCGAGAACACATAGGATTCGAGCAGATTTCCGGCCATGATGCTGGATTCAAGCGTATCCGGAGATTCCCAGCCGAGAAGATAGGTGCAGAGACCGGTATCGAGGAAATGGATCACCGGCGATTTGACGATGCGCTTGAGGATATTCGAGTGATACGGAGGAAGCAGAGCGACGACATAGAGCGATACCAGGATCGACATCCACCGCTTCGCCGTCGTCGCGGAGATTCCTGCATCTTTTGCGATATCGTCGTAGACGAGCATGCGTCCCGTCCGTGCCGCGACCACCTTCATGAACTTTAGGAACGTGGAAATGTCCGCGACCTGTGTCAGGGAATTGATGTCGCGTTCCAGATAGGTTGCGATGTACGAGGAATAGAAATTCTCCCGGCTGACGTTCGGGTTGATGACCAGTGCAGGGAATGTTCCGCGGAAGATCGCCTGATAGATTTCCGGCATCGTCTGGCGTACCGCTTTCGTGCTCCGTTCCGTAAGGCGTTTCGGTTCGGTGGTGAACGGTTCTGTTGCAGTTCCGGCGATTTCCGCATGCGAGAGTCCGAGAAAATGGAGGATACCTACCCGTCCGGCGAGTGATTCGCTGACGTTCTTCATCATGGAAAACATCTGCGATCCGGTAAGCCAGAATGCGCCGTTTTCGTGATGTTCGTCGACGGACATCTTGATGTACGGCAGAATCTCCGGCGCATACTGGATTTCATCGATGAGAACCGGCGGAGGATACTTCTGCAGGAACAGCGACGGTTCGGTTTTTGCGAACAGACGGATATTGGGATTCTCGAGAGAGACATATGTCCGGCCGGTTTCTGCAAGATGGCGAAGGGTGGTGGTCTTTCCGACCTGTCTTGGCCCCGTCACCAGGACGACGGGAAACGTCGCGGAGGTCTGGAGGATATCGTGTTCTATTGCACGCTGTATGTACATGTTCACTGCATATGTTTGTACTGGCACTACCAAAAAGTTATGTTAAACAACTTTTTGAAAGTTGAATAACATGATTTTTCAAATGCTATTTTCGTGTTAAACAACTTTTTAAAAGTTTATTACCCTGTTTTTCCCGGTATCCGTTCCGCAAAAAAAACGGTAAAAATCGTCACTCCGGTTTCGTTTTCCGGTCTTTTATCACAGAGATCAGGAAGAGGACGATCACCGCGGCGCAGATGATGAATGTAATCAGCATCGAGAGATCGAAGGTCCCGAATACATCGTAGCACAGGCCGCCGAAATAGGCGTCGAATGCATAGGCGAAGCATTCGAACAGCATGATGACGGGAAATATCGCCGGGAACAGGCTGATCGGCGACCGTTCCTGCGTCATGATGGAGAGGGTCGGAACAAGCATGGACGCGGCAAGACCCATGCCTGCCACCACCAGGATTCCGGTCGTTTGGGTCATGGGGAGATAATAGACGGACGTCGCGATGGCAAGCCATGCGGCAATCAGGATGATGAACAGGACCCGTGCGTTCTTCGCTTTCGCGGTGACGAATCCTCCCAGGACCGGGCCGATGATGAGTGCGAGGGCATATATCATCACCAGATACGTGGCGAACTCCGGTGTCGCAGAAAGCATGGTCTGTGCTTTTTCGGAGAGATGGTTGATCATCCCCGCATCGCAGAGACCATAGGCGAAGGCTGCAAGGACAAGCAGATGGAAGTACGGCCGTTTTCCCATGTATCTGAGCGGAGCGGAGATCACCCGTGAGGTCTTCCTGCCTGCCGGATTCGGTTCGGCTTCGGGATTCCGCCGTTTCCGGAAGAAGAGGATGCTGAGCGGTACAAGACATGCGGCTGCTGCTCCCAGGATGAGGAAACAGAGTGCAAGGCCGGGGGCCGTCGATCCCATGGACTGGACGAACGGTGTAAGGAAGATACAGAATATGCCCTGGGATGCGGAGATGATGCCGGCACAGACCGCTCCTTCGCTACGTCCCAAGAGCGGTGCGACCGCGGCATAGACGATGGCATAACAGAGCGCTCCGGCACCGAGTCCCGTGACGATGCCGAGGAAGATGAGAAGCGTGACGAACTGTGTCGAGAATGCCGTTCCGGCAAGTCCTGCGGCGACCAGTGCCGCTCCGGCAGCCATCAGGTATCTGATCGGAATCTTCTGGGTGAGCAGTCCGACCGCGAACACGGAAATGGCGTATACGATATTGCGAACGGCGAATATGCTGCTTACCGTGCCGTAACTGAGACCGGTGACCGCGGCAAGTTCCGGTATGAAGACGGCGGTAAGCCCGCGGATGCCGGAGACGACTCCGTAGAGGAGGACCGCCACGACGGTGATGACGATCGTTTTCGTGAGCGTTGTCGTGTTTGACGGTATGGTTATCATGGTTCAGGTTTCAGGAAGCAGTTCGGTGAAATGCCCCCGCTCCGTTTGGATGAGAGTGCGTGTGAGTCGTTTTATGGTCCAAGACAGCCTATGGGTACAACATATATTCCATCGGGTCTTAGGTAGGCAAATGAACCGACGCCGGTCAATACCATCATGAATGCAGGTTCTTTCATTTTGTCGGTATCGATCTTCTGTTTCAGGGAAGTTAGGGATTTGACAGCATCTTCGATGAGTGTATCTCCTCCAAGCTTGATTTCAACAAGGCCGTATGTTCCATTGCGCAGATGAATAACTGCATCACATTCCAGTCCGGTTTTATCCCGATAATGATATACATCGCCGGATAACGCATCAGTATACACACGTAAATCTCTGATACACAGTGTTTCAAAGAGGAAACCAAAGGTGGATAGATCCGATTCCAAATCTTTCGGTCCCAAACCGAGTGATGCTGATGCA
Organism: Methanocorpusculum sp.; assembly: GCA_029987045.1. Classification (GTDB taxonomy): domain Archaea; phylum Halobacteriota; class Methanomicrobia; order Methanomicrobiales; family Methanocorpusculaceae; genus Methanocorpusculum. Next base: position 992 of record DALTWN010000050.1, on the reverse strand, counting down.
ATCGACGGATCAACGAAATAATGTGTGTCTGCTGTCCTTATTGCTGTTTTTGAACGAAGATTCGGATTCCATGCCGGCATATCTTCGATAACAAAGATGAGTTTCAGTGCAGACAGGTACAATGAAATCGTCTCTTTCGTGAGTGAGTCATTGTCATTGGCTATCATGTCCTCTCTGAATACCGTTATTGGTGCCTGAGTCCCCTGGTTCCGTGCGAATGAACGCATAAGTCGTTTTACGCGTTCTGGATTCTTGGATATCTTGTCTGCACGATTGATATCGGAATGAATGACCGCATCGAAATAATCGAATGCCTGATCCAATGCTGCAGTTTTTTTCAGATTGAGTGCCCCAGGCCATCCTCCACGACAGATTACATACGCGAGATCTTCGAATGAGAGATGATTTGTTCCTTCAATAAGTCTGGGGGAAGAAAATAATGTGGATAAGCTGACTTCTCCTGTTGATTCTCCACTTTCATACAAGCTCATTGGCCGCATTTTTATCCACGAGAACCGCCCGGTTCCTGTATGCCTAATTTCTTCCGAGTCTGGAGGAACTGATGAGCCCGTGAGGATAAATTGGCCGACATCCCTTCTGTTGTCGACTTCAAATCTGACTGCATCCCAGAGTCTGGGTATGAGCTGCCATTCGTCAATAAGACGCGGAGTTTTCCCTTTGAGTAGCTGTGATGGATTCGTTTCACTGAGAAGCAGATTGCTTTTTTGTGTATCTACATTTGCCAGATACAGAGTACTTGAAGATGCCTGTACTGCTGTTGTTGTTTTTCCACACCATTTTGTACCTTCAATCAGGATTGCACCTTTCGCTTCGAGTTTTCGCTGAAGTATGGAATCAGTAATGCGGGGACGATAGTCTTTCATGGGGTTTCCGGAAATATTCGATGAGATGATGAAATGAAGTCAGTCATTTGGCCTCAATTTACTATGCTATTTGGCTTCAATTTACTATGCTATTTGGCTTCAATTTAC